>JAFYET010000300.1 GCA_017544125.1 Ruminococcus sp.
ATTATATCGACAGTGACGGCAATGACATCACGCGCGGCTTTTCCATAACGGGAACGCTGTGTATGGACGAGGGTATGTTCGGCTACGGCGAAAGCCTGACCGAGTGGGAAACTCTCACGGACACCACGCTTATGCTCTTTAATGTGAGCGAGATCAAGTTGCTTATAAATGAAAATGATGCCTTAAAAAGCGCATATATTCAGCTTCTTGAAAATGCTTTGAAATACAAGATATACAGGGAGAACGGCTTTCTTGTGGAGAGTGCGTCAGAAAGGTATCTTCATTTCAGGAAAATGTTTCCCGAAATATGCCAAATGGTCAAGCAACAATACATAGCTACATACCTCGGTATCGCTCCCGAATCACTAAGCCGTATAAAAAGAACTCTTAGAGAAGGGTAAGAACATCTCCTTATTTATTCCTAAAAATGGATAATAATATATAGTGCAGGGTATAACAGCTCTGCATTTTTTATGCCTATTTCAGAATTCCCCATAACAATTTCACGATACGAATCTGTGAAAGACGACTATCTTGAAATTCTTGATGCTCTTGAAGGTGAGTATGAGAGGATGTGCGGCAAATACTGACACGACTCATTAACGGCGATATTAGTAAAATAATGTAGATTTCCCCAAGCAAATATCGCCACATTTTTGCAAAACATAACCGCAAAAATATACAATGCTACGAAATTCTTCCCGTAATAAAATATCCATTGAAAAAAAGCTTTTATAGTAGTATAATGGTAAACGTTGTTTTATAGTTATATGAAAATATATGGAGTTGAGAAGAAGATGGAAGCAAGTATGAAAAAGTCCACCGAGGAGAAGCTTAAGCCAAAACTTTTCTCGGTAATGAAAAACTACTCAAAGCAGCAGCTTGTAAAGGACATAACCGCAGGCGTAATTGTTGCGATAATCGCTCTGCCATTGTCGATAGCGCTGGCGCTGGCATCGGGCGTAGGCCCCGAGCAGGGTCTATATACTGCGATAGTTGCAGGATTTATCGTGGCGTTCTTGGGCGGCAGCAGGGTGCAGATAGCAGGCCCTACGGCGGCATTTGCCACTATCGTTGCAGGCATAGTTGCAAAAGAGGGAATGGACGGCTTAGTGATCTCCACCATAATGGCAGGCCTGATAATGCTCGTTATGGGGCTTTGCAGATTCGGCAAGCTGATAAAATATATTCCGGGCACGATAACTGCGGGCTTTACATTCGGCATAGCAGTTACGATAGTTATAGGACAGGTAAAAGACTTTCTCGGGCTGACATTCAAAAACGCCCCGATTGAGACTACCGACAAGATAGCAGAGATAGCAAAGTGCATTGGCAGTATTAACCTTTCGGCACTTGTGATAGGGCTTGTATCCCTCGCAGTACTTATCTTCTGGCCGAAAAAGCTTGAAAAGATACCCGCATCGCTAATAGCCGTAATACTCTGCTCGGCTATCGTCAAGCTGAGCGGCATTGAGGTCAACACCATAGGCGACCTCTACACCATATCATCATCTGCACCCAAGCTTACGCTCCCCTCGGTGACATTCGCAAGGGTAAAGGCTATGGTGCCGAATGCTTTCACAATAGCGCTGCTGGCGGCTGTTGAGTCACTGCTTTCCTGCGTTGTGGCAGACGGCATGATAGGCTCAAAGCACCGCTCGAACATGGAGCTTGCAGCGCAGGGCGTTGCCAACATCGGCTCGGCGCTTTTCGGCGGCATACCCGCAACAGGCGCTATCGCAAGAACGGCGGCCAACGTCAAAAACGGCGGCAGAACGCCCATATCGGGCATGGTGCATTCGGTAGTTCTGCTGGCTATACTGGTGCTGCTTATGCCCTATGCTTCACTTATACCTATGCCGACGATTGCGGCTATACTATTTATCGTGGCATACAATATGTGCGGCTGGAAGAACATTCGTGACATGATAAAGACAGCCCCCAAAAGCGACATAGCCGTGCTTATAGCAACAATAGTGCTGACTGTGGTGTTTGACCTGGTTGTAGCGATAGGTGTGGGAATGGTAATGGCTTCCCTGCTGTTTATGAAGAGAATGGCTGATGTTACCGAAGCCCACGCATGGATAGACATTGACGATGAGGACACCGACCCCGACAACATACTGCTAAAGCGCATACCCGAAAACACAAGGGTTTACGAGATAAACGGCCCCATGTTCTTTGCGGCTTCCGAGAAGTTTGAGTATATGCTTGACGACACAGACACCGACATACTCGTTATAAGAATGAGAAACGTGCCTGCGATAGATGCCTCGGGCGTGGCGGCACTTGCCGACATAGTCAAAAGCTGTGACGGCCTTGGTGTAAGGGTGGTATTCTCACACGTTAACTCTCAGCCCATGCACGCTATGGAAAAGGCAGGCCTTGCCGAGACTGTAGGAAAGGAAAACTTCTGCGACCACATTGACACAGCACTTATCCGTGCGCAGGAGATCGAGGAAACTATCAAAAAGGGCGCCTGACCCAATAATACAAGCCATAGCATTTCCCGAAAAGGTGAAAGGAAATGCTATGGCTTTTTTGGGTTTTGTGCGGTTTTGGCACGCTTGACAAGCCGCCCTTTTAATGTTAAAATAACTATATATTACCAGCTTTCGGCAGGGTGAACATAAATGACGTTCCCTCGCCCATGGTGCTTTGCGCCCAAATCTTGCCGCCGTGTGATTCAACAATGAATTTGCATATAAACAGCCCGAGCCCCGTGCCCGTTTCAGAGTGCTTGCCTTTATAGTAGCGCTCCCAGATATGCGGCATATCTTCTTCACTAATGCCGCTTCCCGTATCCTTAACGGTCACGGTCACAAAGCCGTCATCACCGTCCTCGGCTTTTAAGAGGATAGTGCCGTTTTTGGTGTGCTTCAGGGCATTCGAGATAAGATTTACAAACACACGCTTTAGCCTTGAGCTGTCAGCCTGCACGGGCGGCAGGTCGATAGGAATACGAAGCACAAGGCGGTTGTTGTTTTTATTGAGTACTGCGAAGTAAGTCTCGATCACCTCACACACCAAACCGTCCATCTCGCAGGGCGAGTATTCGAGAACCATTCTCCCCTCCTCTATGCGGGTAGCATCGAGTATCTGAGTTACCATGAGCGCCATGCGGTTAGCTTCGGAGGATATGCGTTTTAGTTTTTCACGAACAGCTTCAGGGTCAGCGCCCGAGTCAAGTTCAAGCTCGGCGTTCTGAGCATAGCCAGACATAGTTCAGCTCGTGTGACGCATCGGAAAGGAACGCCGTCTTCATCTCGTCTACCTGAACGAGCATATCGTGCTCGGAAACAACAGGGTCGGCAAGCACCTTTGAAAGTACTGCTGATATGACGATAAACACTACAAGCACACCGCCGACAGAGCCGAGCAGGATATAGATATACCTTTCAAAAATGCCGTCTATCTCATTTATGAGTACGTTAGCTTCCTCCGAGGTGGTTTCCTTTACGGGGGCGATGAGGGTGCTGTTGGCGTCATACATCACAAGTCCTATGTAGCAGTCATAGTCGGAAAAGTCTTTCATATTGCTAAACGCAAGCGCAAAGCCTTTGCCCTGCTTGCAGTACAATCCGCTTTTGTCCCTTGCTCTTTCTTGAAGCATTTTTTGCAGCGAATCATACCCGAGCGATGCGTAAGGGTCATTCTTTAAGAAGCTGTCTATCTCGTCTGACAGTTCCTGTGTTCTTGCGGGGTCGGGGGGCTCATCTTTAAAGCTCTCAAACTCCAGCGAGCTGCCGTCGGTCACGAAGACATACTCGCAAAAGGGCGCATCTGCAAAATAATCCTTGGCGTTTGAAAGAAGATGCTGCCTAAAATCCGCTTCATCTATTAAGGGCGGCATATTCACGAGCAGCGAATACTGTATATGCAGGCAGAAATGATAAACATAGTCTTCGAGCGACCCGGTATACAGCTGATAGTATGCATCTGATACGGAATTGACCGTCTTATCGGCATACTGCGCCGAGGGAATGACTTTCTACCCTGCAAGAATGTAAACCGAGCAAAACATAAGAGGTATCACAAATAAGTGATACCTCTGTTTTTTATCATTCGTGAAGCATATACAGCTTATCGCTGTCGATTATTTTGAGCATAGCCCTTGCAGAGGCTTTGTCAAACTGGGTGCCGATGTTCTTTTCTATCTCTTCTCTCACCACGTCCTGAGGAAGAAAGTTACGGTAGCTGCGGTTTGATGTCATAGTGTCGTAACTGTCGGCCACGGCGATTATCCTTGCCATGTAGGGTATATCGTCCTTGGCCTGTAGGTACATATCTATGCTGCCCGTATACAAAAGCACAGCACCGATAGCCGTTCCAACAATAAACAGCATAACAGTCATAACAATAAGCTGCATCGAGAGCTTGCGAAACCTGCTCTGCTTCAAATCATTTTCCTCCGTTATTAAATATAAGGGTCTATTACACTATAACTTATTTTTCATTATTTGTAAAGTAGCAGCAAAAGAAAACCGCCAGATTCAGGCTATAACTTTTTTGTGCAGGGGTATTGATTTTATGTGAAAAATATGATATAATATATGAAATCGGTATCACGGTAAAAGAGAGGCGAATTATATGAACATAACCGAATTTGCAAAGGCAGCAGGGGTTTCCGTTTCGGCTGTCAGCAGATATTTCAATGACGGATATCTAAGCGAAGACAAGCGCCTTAAGATAGAAGCCGCCCTTGAACGCACAGGCTATATGCCCAGCTACTCGGCAAGAACGGTACGCTCTAAGGTCACAAAGCTGGTGGGTGTCATTCTGCCAAAACTTTCGAGCGAGAGCATATCCCGTGTCACCGAGGGGATAAGCGAGGTGCTGGGTGCAGAGGGGTTTGAGCTTTTGCTCGTCAACACCGCCAATGACTATAACCGTGAGATAAGCTCACTGGAGCTTTTCAGGCAGAACAGAGTTGACGGGGTGATACTCCTTGCAAGCGTATTTACCGACCTGCACCGCTCGCTGCTATCAAAAATGCGTGTGCCTGCGATAATCGTAGGGCAGAAGCTTATGGGCTTCAACTGCGTTTGCCACAACGACCTTGGTGCCGCCTACAACATGACTAAGCTGATGCTCGACAAGGGGGCGAAAGTTCCTGCGTTCATAGGTGCAAACCCCGAGGACAATGCAGCAGGGCGTGACAGGCGCTTGGGCTTTGAAAAAGCCTTGGCAGAGGCAGGAATAGAGCCTGACAAAAGCCTGTGCGAGATAGCCAAATTCAGCATGGAATCGGGCTATGAAAAGGCAGGGCGGATATTTACGCAAAAGAAAAAGCCCGACTGCATATTCTGTGCCACCGACAACATCGCCGCAGGCGTTATGCTCTACTGTCGGGAAAATAACATCAGGATTCCCGACGATGTGATGATAGGCGCTGTGGGCGATTCGAGAATGGGCAGGCTGTTGTATGTGCCGCTGTCATCTGTTCACCTGCACTACAAGACGGCAGGCATAGAGGGGGCGAAGATGCTGCTTAATGAAATGAAAGGCAGCAGCAGCGTTCACCGCATAATGCAGCTTGAATATGATATAATCGAAAGAGAATCTACCGCACGTTTGTAGAAAATAGCCTATTTTCGATGTGAAACTGTGTGAAACTTACCGAAAAGCACCCTGCAATTCTGATAATACGTCAATAGACAGGGCAGATAAACTGTGTTATAATATACATACGATATGAAACCGTTATCACATATTATTGTGATAGGCTTTCAGCAGCTCAGATGAATATATGAAAGGGTGAAGAGTATGGATTATAACAAGTGTGCATCAGAGATCCTTTCCGCCATAGGCGGCAAGGAAAATCTTGCAAGTGCTGCACATTGCGCAACACGTTTAAGGCTTGTCATAGCAGACAATGCAAAGGTGAAAAAGTCGGTGCTCGAGGGCATTGACGGCGTAAAGGGCGTATTTGAGGCGGCAGGGCAGCTTCAGATAATCATAGGCACAGGCACTGTAAACAAGGTATATGACGAGTTCATAGCTCTTGCGGGTGTAGAGGCAGCATCTAAAGACGATGTCAAGAAGGCAGCCGCAGCAGCCTCGCCGTGGTACAAGAGGGCGGTAAAGACCTTGGGCGATATATTCGTGCCTATCATTCCCGCTATCGTTGCGACGGGTCTTTTGTGCGGGCTTCTGGGCGGTCTGTCAAAGGCATTCCCCGACATAGCCGACACGCAGATATATCATCTGCTCGACATTTTCTCTAACGCAGCATTGACCTTCCTGCCGATACTTATTGCAGTAAGTGCGGCAAAGATATTCGGTGCCAATGTTTACCTTGGCGCTGTTATCGGTATGATAATGATACACCCGAGTCTTGTTAACGCATGGAGCGTGGGCGACGGCTCAGACTTACCTACCCTATGGTCGTGGTTCGGCCTTTGGGATATTAACGCCACGGGCTATCAAGGGCACGTTATTCCCGTAGTTATTGCCGTGCTGCTGCTCTCGGTGATCGAGAAATGGCTGCACAAGAAGGTACCTGAGATGTTTGACCTGTTCGTGACACCGCTTGTTTCGGTGCTCGTTACAGGCTTCCTTACAATGACAGTTATAGGCCCTGTATTCTCGCAGATAGAGACCTGGGTGCTCTCGGGCGCACAGTGGCTCATATCCATACCCTTCGGCATAGGCTCGTTCCTTATGGGTGCGGCATATGCACCTACGGTAGTTGCGGGCGTTCATCATATGTACAATGCTATCGAGCTTTCAATGATAGCCGACAACGGCAAGAACATCTGGATGCCTATAGCAACGGCTGCTAACGTTGCGCAGGGTGCTGCTGCTCTTGCAGTCGCTATAAAGACACACAACAAGAAAACAAAATCAATGGCTCTGCCCGCATCTCTCTCGGCATTCATGGGCATTACAGAGCCTGCTATATTCGGTGTAAACGTAAGATTCGTCAAGCCCCTTATCGCAGGTATGGTCGGCGGTGCGTGCGGTGCTGCGGTAGCATCTGTCATGAACGTTTATGCAACGGCAAACGGCGTTACGGGCTTATTCGGCTTCCTTATCACGACTGACAGCTTTGTGGGATATCTGCTCACCTTCGTTGTAGCGACAGCGGTGGCGTTCGGGCTTTCCTGGTTCTTATACAAAGACCCCGCAGAGGAGACAGCCGAAGAGGCTCCCGCAGCCGAAACAGAAGAGGTCAAGGTCGCCTCGGCAGAGAGCTATGACGACGCTAACGTTTATTCTCCCCTCAAGGGCAGGGCTGTTCTTATGGCAGACGTTCCCGATGAGACATTCGCCTCCGACGTACTGGGCATGGGCGCAGCAGTTGACCCCACAGAGGGCAAGGTCGTTGCTCCCGCAGACGGCGAGGTAAGCACTCTGTTCGATACTCACCATGCAATAGGTCTTACACTTGACAACGGCATGGAGATGCTCATACACATAGGCATAAACACAGTTGAGCTGAACGGCGAGGGCTACACGGCTCACGTTTCAGAGGGCGACAGGGTGACAAGAGGGCAGACGCTCATAACCTTTGACATTCCTCTTATAAAGGACAAGGGCTACAAGACGATAACCCCTGTAATAATCACCAACCCCGACGATTACACAGAGATAGTCAAGGCAGCAGACGGCGATGTTACCTATCTTGACAAGCTGATAGCAACAAAAAAGTAACCGCACAAAAAGGAGTGTTTACATGAAAAACAACTTCAGACAGGCACTTCACTTAGAGCCGCAGAGCGGCTGGCTCAATGACCCCAACGGGCTGAGCTGTTTCAAAGGCAAATATCACGTTTATTTCCAGTATGCCCCCGAGAGCGCAGAGGGCAAAGGGGACAAATGCTGGGGGCACTTTGAAAGCCCCGATTTCTTAAGCTGGCGCTTCACCGGCACGGTGCTTCGCCCCGACTGCGCTGATGACAAAGACGGCGTTTACTCGGGCTGCGGCTTTGTAAAGGGCGACACGCTGTATCTCTTCTACACGGGCAACGTCAAGGAGGAGGGCGAGCACGACTACATCACCTCAGGCAGAGGCGCAAATGTCATTCTTGTCACCACCAAAGACGGGGTGACGATGAGCGAGAAAAAGACGCTGCGCACAAACGCTGACTACCCCGACTACTGCTCATGCCATGTGCGTGACCCAAAGGTGTGGGAGGAAGAGGGCGTATACAAAATGGTGCTCGGCGCAAGGACGCTCGATGACAAAGGCTGTGTGCTATACTACACCTCAAAAGACCTGATAAACTGGGAGTTTGAGGAGGAGCTGCGCACCCCGGGCTCAGGCCATATGTGGGAATGCCCCGATGAATTCGAGCTTGGCGGCAAAAGGTTTTTAAGCATATCGCCGCAGGGGCTTAAGCACGAAAAATACTTCTCACAGAATGTATACAGCTCGGGGTATCTGGGCATAGACACAGGCAGATACAGAGAGTGGGACTGCGGCTTTGATTTCTACGCACCGCAGACATTCGATGCCCCCGACGGCAGAAAAATTCTCATAGGCTGGGAGGGCATAGGCGACATACCCTACACAAACCCCACGGTAAGCTCAGGCTGGCAGCATTGCCTGACCCTGCCGAGAGAGCTTACGCAAAAGGGCGGTATAGTTTATCAGCAGCCTATACGAGAGCTTGAAGCGCTTCGCAGGAATGAAAGGGCTTTAGGGCAGACAAACAGCATAACTCTCCCCTTTGAGCTTATCGGGCAGACGCAGGACGATTTTATGGTAACGCTTGAAAACATACTAACCCTCGAATACAAGGGCGATGAGTTCTCTCTTAAGTTCTTATCAGACACCGCAGGCTGCGGGCGTGATGTGAGGTATGCACAGATAAAAGACTGCCGCAGCATAAGAATAATTGCCGATAAATCATCGCTGGAGGTATATCTCGGCGGCGGCGAGATGGTGCTATCCACAAGAATGTACCCCGACGACATACAAGTGAAACTTGCTGTGTATGGTGTAAACGGCAGACTTTACGAGCTTGAAAGCATTGAGGTGACCTACGATGGATAATATACTTGCAGCTATCGGCGAGGCGCTGATAGACTTTATTCCCGACAAAAGCGGCTGCCCCTTTGACGAGATAGGCTCGTTTGCGCCAAAAGTGGGCGGTGCGCCGGCAAACGTCTGCGCCGCATACTCGGTGCTCGGCGGCAGGTCAAGAATGATAACCCAGCTGGGCGACGACCTTTTCGGGCACAGGATAATCAGAAGGCTTGACGAGGTGGGCGTCGATACAAGCTGCATAAGCCTTACCGACAAGGCCAACACCGCCCTTGCCTTTGTAACGCTCAAAGAAAACGGCGACAGGGAGTTCTCATTCTACCGAAACCCGAGTGCTGATATGCTCATGCCGCCCGAAGCGGTGAAGGAGGAATTCTTCGACGGGGTCTCGGTGCTGCATTTTTGCAGCGTGGACATAGGCGATTTCCTCATGAAGCAGGCACACCTGCGAGCGATAGATATAATGCGCAAAAAGGGCGGTATAATAAGCTTTGACCCGAACCTGCGCTTTAATCTGTGGGATAGCAAAGAGGCGCTTAAAAATGCTGTGAGGGAGTTTATTCCGCTCAGCAACATAGTCAAGCTCTCGGAGGACGAGCTTGAATTCGTCACGGGGACGGCAGACCCCGAACAGAGTGCAGCATGGCTCTTTTCGCAGGGTGTGAGCTTAGTGCTCATAACCATGGGCAGCAAGGGGGCATACGCCTTTACAAAGACCGCACAGGGCTTCTCACCCGCAAAGCCCGTAAAGGCGATCGACACAACAGGTGCGGGCGACGGCTTCACGGGGGCTTTCCTGTGGAAGCTCGGTCAGAAAGGCACCACAAAGTCAGCACTTGAAAAGATACCCATGCAGTATCTTTGCGAATGTCTTGACTTTGCAAACAGCTTCTGTGCTGTGAGCGTGCAGCAAAAAGGTGCAATAGCATCATATCCGACAGCGGAACAGATGCGGCAGATAAATCAAAACTAACAGAGAGGAAAGTGAACACTATGAAAGAATTTACCTACACAATCAAGGACGAAATAGGCATACACGCAAGACCTGCGGGCAATCTTGTAAAGCTCATCAAGGGCTATTCAAGCTCGGTAACTATCGAAAAAGAGGGCAAACCTGCCATAAACGCCACAGCTCTTATGAAGCTCATGGGGCTTGGCGTAAAGTGCGGTGACACTGTTAAGTTCA
>JAFYET010000301.1 GCA_017544125.1 Ruminococcus sp.
GATACAGGCGGCAGTTTCAGAGGTGTTCGACTTCACTCCAAGCGGCATAATCAGGGAGCTGGAGCTCCGCAAGCCTGTATTTGCCGAAACAGCTGCTTATGGCCACTTCGGCAGACCTGATACTGACTTTTCCTGGGAGCGTACAAATAAAGCTGATGAACTTAAAAAGGTGCTCCAGGCAACAGTAAAAGCATAACCCCGAAAGTCAGCTGTTGAATAACGTTGCGCTGCAATTGCTTATATAAAACAAGACGGTACTCATAATGAGTACCGTTTTTTGTCTATTCATTTTATTTCTTATACGGCTGATCGTGCGTTAAAACTCTTCTCCGTCAAGCCGTTCTGCAAGGAAAAACTATCCCGCACCCGAAACAATTATGAGCGGAACTACGCGAAATACACCGTATCGTGATTAATGATGCGTTCTTTGGGAATGATCAATATAACAATGATCGACTAAAAAAATTTTTGAAAGCCTATTGACAAATACCCAGAGAGGGTATATAATAATATTCGAGGAATACCCCACAGGGGTATATAAGGAGGCTTGTTTGTGGAAGAGAAAGAGTGCTGCTGCGGACGTAAGAAGAAACGCAGTGCAGAGGAATTCAAGACGCTGATGAACCGGCTGAAAAGAATAGAGGGGCAGGTCAGAGGAGTTGAAAAGATGCTTGAAAATGATGCCTACTGTCCTGATATATTAACGCAGGTTTCGGCTATAAACAGCGCACTGAACAGCTTTAACAAGGTGCTGCTGGCATCGCATATGAAAAGCTGCGTAGTCAATGATATCCGTGCAGGGAAAGACGAGGTCATAGACGAACTTGTGGCTACATTGCAGAAGATCATGAAATAACAGGAAGGAGCTTTAATGGAGCAATATAATGTGACCGGAATGAGCTGTGCTGCTTGCAGTGCAAGAGTTGAAAAAGCAGTATCAGCCGTTCCCGGGGTAAAAAGCTGTGCGGTCAGTCTTCTGACGAATTCGATGGGCGTTGAGGGGACTGCATCGGAAGCTGACATCATAAAAGCTGTTGAGAATGCAGGCTACGGTGCTTCAAAAAAGGGCGCACAAGCTAAAGCAGCGGCAGCCGATGAGGATATGCTGAAAGATACCGAAACACCGAAACTGAGAAAGCGGCTTATCAAGTCCATAATAGTGCTGTTGGTGCTGATGTACTTCTCAATGGGACATATGATGTGGAATTTCCCTGCACCTGCGGCGTTTGATAATCATGTATTTCTTGGCGTATTTGAGATGCTTCTTGCCATCGTCATAATGATGATAAATGCAAAATTCTTTACTAACGGCTTCAAGTCGCTGTTCAGCGGACACCCTAACATGGATACACTCGTTGCTCTCGGTTCAACAGCTTCATTCGGTTATTCTTTGGCAGAGCTGTTTATCATGATACTTGCACAGGGCAACGGCGACCATGATATCGTTGCAAAATACGGTATGAACCTGTATTTTGAGTCCGCGGCAATGATACCCACGCTCATCACAGTGGGAAAAATGCTTGAATCCATGTCAAAGGGACGCACTACCGATGCACTGAAAGGACTTATGAAACTCGCTCCGAAAACGGCAGTGCTCTATCGGGACGGCGTGGAACGTGAAGTTGGTATCGAGGAAGTGTGTGAGGGCGATATTTTCGCAGTAAAGCCCGGTGCAAGCATTCCGGTTGACGGAGTTGTTGTATATGGAACGTCTTCAGTGGACGAATCAGCACTAACTGGCGAAAGCATTCCTGTGGACAAGGAAGAAGGCTCTGCTGTATCGGCGGCTACTATCAACAAATCCGGTTATATACGCTGCCGTGCCACAAGAGTTGGCGAGGACACTACGCTCTCGCAGATAATAAAAACAGTATCAGATGCAGCGGCTACAAAAGCTCCTATTGCGCGAATAGCTGATAAAGTATCGGGGGTATTCGTTCCGGCTGTTATGGCAATAGCATTGCTGACGCTTGGCGGCTGGCTGATTGCAGGAAAGGAATTCAGTTTTGCCATTGCAAGAGCCATATCCGTGCTTGTCATAAGCTGTCCGTGTGCACTCGGACTTGCTACGCCTGTTGCTATCATGGTCGGAAGCGGTGTGGGGGCGAAAAACGGCGTACTCTACAAAACTGCCGCGTCACTTGAAGCTGTCGGCAGGGCAAATATAGTCGCACTCGACAAAACGGGCACTATTACCGAGGGAAAGCCCGATGTTACCGATATTATCCCTTTTGGAACCACTGAAAAAGAGCTGCTCACATATGCTGCTGCTCTTGAAGCAAAAAGCGAGCACCCTCTTGCAAAGGCTGTCATAGAAAGGGCTTCGGGTATGGAGCTCCCAGAAGTCACAGACTTCAAGGCGCTTGCAGGAAACGGTCTTTCGGCTGTGCTTGACGGAGAAGTGCTTGAGGGCGGAAGCTATAAGTACATCTCGCGGAAGTATGATGTTCCGACAGAGCTTTCTGAAAAAGCGACCGCGCTTTCAGATGAGGGAAAAACGCCTCTGCTTTTTGCAAATGGCGGCAGTTTTATAGGCATTATCGCCGTTGCAGACACAATAAAAAGTGACTCATCAGCTGCGGTAAAAGAGCTTAAAGGCATGGGTATAAACGTGTATATGCTTACAGGTGACAATGAACGCACAGCCAATGCCATAGGCAGACA
>JAFYET010000302.1 GCA_017544125.1 Ruminococcus sp.
AACCCTCTTATCGGTTCTGCCGGTGTTTCGGCTGTTCCTATGGCAGCCCGTGTATCTCAGAAGGTCGGTCAGGAAACTGTTCCTACCAACTACCTGCTCATGCACGCTATGGGTCCGAACGTTGCTGGCGTTATAGGCTCGGCAGTTGCTGCGGGCGTTCTTCTGAGCGTAGTTGCACACTAAAATACTATATGGCGGATATTAGACCTATCCGCCATTTTTTATAAGGATGCTATGATATGAAAAATAACTTTTTCGCCGTTATATCAAGAATGAAATATATAAACCGCTGGGCGCTCATGCGTAATACCATTCAGGAGAACCTGAGCGAGCATACTCTTGAAACAGCTTCCATCGCTCACGTTCTTGCGATAATGAGGAATAAAAGGCATGGCGGCAATGTTGACCCCGAGCGGTGTGCTTTGCTTGCGATGTACCATGACTGCACAGAGATAATCACGGGCGACCTGCCAACGCCTATAAAATACTACAACCCCGAGATAAGAGATGCATACGGCGAGATAGAAGAAAATGCCAAGAATAAGCTGTTAAGCTATCTGCCTGATGATCTAAAGGAGGAGTATGAGCCGCTGTTTGTTCCTACTGAAAAGGAAAAGGAGCTGTGGCAGCTCGTTAAGGCTGCGGACAAGATATCGGCGCTTATAAAGTGCATTGATGAGAGCAATATGGGCAATAATGACTTCAAGAAAGCCGAAAGCTCTACACTTAATGCTATTCAAAAGCTCAATTGTATTGAGGCTAATGAGTTTCTGACAGAGTTTCTGCCGGCATACGGGCTTACACTTGATGAACAGGCATAGAAAGGGAATACACTATGAGTACAATTATTTCTGCTTCGCTGCTTTCGTGTGATTTTTCTGAAATGGGCAGAGATATCAGCCGTGCCGAGCAGGCGGGGTGTGAGTGGATACACTTTGATGTTATGGACGGCATATTTGTGCCGAATATCAGCTTTGGCGAGCCTATTCTTGAATATGTAAGAAAAAGCACCAAGGGCTTTGTTGACACCCACCTTATGATAACAAGACCCGAGAGGTATGTTGAACATTATGCAAAACTCGGCTCTGATATGATAACATTTCACGTTGAGGCTACCGATAATCCACGAGCTGTGATAGACAAGATTCATTCACTCGGGGTAAAGGCAGGTATCGCTGTAAAGCCCGATACGCCTGTTGATGATATCGAATCGCTTATCCCCGCAGTTGAGAATGTGCTTATAATGACCGTTTACCCTGGCTTTGGCGGGCAGAGCTTTATTCCGGCTACGCTAAAAAAAGTCACCGAAGCAAGGGCGTTTATCGAGGAGATAGGGCTTAACACCCATGTTCAGGTTGACGGCGGCATAAACGAGCAGACGGCGGCTCTTGCAAGGGCGGCGGGCGCTGATGTGCTGGTGTCGGGCTCATATCTGTTCAAGGCAAAGAATATGCAGCAGGCAGTGATAAGCCTGAGAGATAAAGAGTAAAAAAATATAGAGGCTGTTAAAAAACAGCCTCTTTTTTTAGTCTTCAAGCGATGCCCATTCATCCATTTTCTCATCAAGTGAGGTTCGTGCGGCTTCAAGCTCTTTGCATTTTTCGCTCATAAGCTCAAAGTGAGATGCTATC
>JAFYET010000303.1 GCA_017544125.1 Ruminococcus sp.
GCTTTGTATCACCCGAGATGAGCACAGCCTGCTTGTCATCAATGATGACCTCGGGCTTGAATGAACCCTCGTTCAGTACAAAGTGGGGGCCGTTGTCAACATAGCCCTTGTGGTGGGTGATGTTTACCTTTATGCAGTTTTCCTGTGTAGATGTGTAGGCTATCTCTAAGTTAGCAGAGCCCAGCATCTGCGCACGGTTATAGAACCTGAACGGTATAGCAAGAACGAGGAAGCCGTTCTCGATAGGTGTGATCTCGAATGCCTGATCTGCGTAGTTTACCTCATAGCCCTTTTGATTGAGCCAGAAGCCGTCAGCAAATTTCATAAAGTATCCTCCTTTTAAAACAGTAAAATTTTAATTTAACTCTGTTTTGGGCGGCAGACCGCCCGCTTAGTCTTTTTCAACGAAAAAACCAATCGCTACATTATATTTTAAAGCATAACGCCTTAAATTGCAATAGAAAAAATATAAACAATAGAATTATTTTAGTGTATTATTGTAAATTATTTATGAACCTGCTAAAAGCTGCTGGGAGAATATTAAACTAATGCGCTATAATGACTTGACGTTTATCAAGAAATGTGTTATAATATATTAGAATGTATCAATTTATTCTTTTCACAAGGGGGAATATTTATGAAATTTCAGCTTATGGTAAGACAGAAGCTGGGCTCGGCACTCGGTCAGGAGAGTGAGATGCAGCCCTGTACCAACGTGTCGGCAGACGGTACTTTTGATGCTGATATGCTGGGTTTTGCAAGGCGTGACTCCAACGCTTACGTGACTGACTGGGTAAAGGCACAGGGTATGAGAGTGCGCACCCAGAAGGATTGGACGAAGAACCCAAAAACCAAGGATCTTGAAAAGTCGCTGATGGTACAGAACGGCGACCACCCTGAGACCTATATATTCACACTTAAGCAGCTGTGATGGACAGAGAGGATATCGCTATGTATTCCTATTACGCAAGGCAGCCTATATTTAACCTCAAAAACGATGCGGTCGCATATGAGCTGCTCTACCGTGATTCGCTTGAGAATACTTCATACAGCTTTTTCAACGGCGATCTTGCCTCTGCAAGTGTCATAAACACCGCCCTCTTCGGCGGTGACCCGAAAAGCATTTTCGGCGGCAAGAAGATATATATCAACTTCACGGAGAAGCTGATACTTAACGGCATAGCATACCTTCTGCCCGTTGATGAGATAGTCATAGAGGTGCTTGAAGACGTAAGACCCACCCCCGAGGTGGTAAAGGCGCTTGAAGACCTCTTCCGCTCGGGCTATAAGATAGCCCTTGATGACTATGTGCTCAACAGCGAGAATGAGGTGTTCTTAAACTATGCCTATATGGTCAAGATAGACTTCCGTGACTCGAAGGAGGAGATAGAGCGCACTGCTGCTATATGCAGAGAGCGGCGCATATTCATCCTCGCAGAAAAGGTCGAGACGCAGGAGGATATCGACTATGCAAAGAGCCTGGGTGCTGTGTTCTTTCAGGGGTATTTTTACGAAAAGCCAATTATCGTTACAAATAATAATCTGAGCCCTATGCAGACGACCTTTATGCGCCTTGTCAGCAAGCTCAATGACCCCGCAATAAGCCTGCGTGAAGTGTCTGATATTATTCAGACAGATGCGGCGCTGACACTTAAATTCCTGCGCCTTGTCAACTTCATTCGCTTTGATTGGATGGAGAAGATACAGTCCGTCCACCAGGCGGTCATAATTGCAGGACTTAATAAGACGAGGGAGTTTATATACTTCAATTCTCTCTCGGCGCTCAATGAATCGGGTATCAGCGAGACTATACTCACAGGCTTTTACAGGGCTGATTTCTGCTGGCAGCTCGCAAGGCAGATAGACCCCCGCAATAAGGATTTTATCGACGAGATGTATCTCTGCGGGCTTATGTCGATAGTTATTGACCACAAGTTCTTGGGCTCTGAAGATGTTATCGAAGGGCTGCCCCTTTCTGATAATATCAAGAGCGGTCTGCGGCTTGAAGAAGGCTTGGCAGGCGAGATACTAAGCGCCGTTATCGCATATGATAAGGGCGATTGGGATAAGGTGGAGAGCTTCCGCCGCTCGCAGGGCATAGACCCCGACGATATGGCACGCATATCCCTTGAATGCACCGAGCACAGCAACGTTGTTATTAAGGGCTTTAACCACAGCTTCAGGGATTGACAATTATTTTTATAAAACATAAAAGCAGGAAGTCTTGTGAACTTCCTGCTTTTTGTTATGCGTCTATCATCTTCTCTTCTTTGTTATAACTGCCGCAGCGCCGAGAAGAAGTGCTGTGTACATTATAGGTGCTGTGCTGCCTGTCTTGGGGTTGCTTGTGGCTGCGCCCGTGGTTGCAGCTGTGCTGTCTGATGCAGTGTTATCAGCCTTGCTGTCTGCCTTGTCGTCTGACGCCTTGTCATCAGCCTTTTCGCCATTGTCAGAGCCTTCGCTGTCTTCGGGCTCGTCTGTGGGTTCGTCCTCCCTGGGCTCTTCGTCCTTGGGGTCTTCTTCCTTTTCAGGCTCGGGGAAGGTGATGCCGTCAAGCTCTTCCTCGGTAAGCGGAACTACGAACAGGTTCTTGATAACAGCGCCCTCAGCCTCAGCCTTTGCAAGATGCTCATCGAGCTGTGCCTTGGTTATCTCATCGCCTGTGGGGTATTCCTGGTCGGCGAGAGCTACCAGCTTGTGGTTTTCGACCGTTACCATAAGCGGCCAGTATTCGTTGCCGTTTACTATCTCAACGGGGTAGGTGCCGTCATCAAGGTCAGCTAAGAACATCTCTGAGAACTCGATGATGAAGCTGTTTGACTTTGTCTTTTTGTAGGTGTATTTGCTGCTTATCTTGCCGTCGTTGACAAACTCTTTGACTTCTTTGAGTACGTTCTGGTTGAAGGTAACGCCGCCGTCGTTTGCCATGTTGCCCTTGATGTGTATGCCGCCGCTGATATCGTCTATCTCGGCGTTAGCGCCTGCTGCTATCTCGAGCTTGGGCGGCTTTGTGCAGGTCGCAACTGTCCACTCTTCAATGCCGAGGGTCGCACCGCAGTTTTCGCACTCGTGAACCGAGCGGTAGTTTGTCAGCTGTATGGGTGTGCCTTGTTTTGTGGTGCCGTCTCTTACTACGCCGAAGGTCTGTACCCATGCCTTGACTTTGTGCCCCTGATGCTGAATGTATTCTTCCTTTGAGTCGGGGTTCTTCTGACCGCATATCGAGCAGACCTCACCGTCAGACTCGCCGTCCTCTGTGCAGGTAAGCTGAGTTACCCAGTGCTTGACGTAGTTGTGCTGCCCGTTCTCGCTGCGGTATTTGCCGTATTCTTCAACAACGTCCTTGCAGCGTGTGCATTCTTTCTTGGTGTATTCCTTTTCGGTGCAGGTAGCGTCTGTGTGCTCGATAGTCTGATAATCGTGACCGAGCGGCGCAACTGCATCACTTGCTATGCTGTGGCATACTGTACATTCATATTTCTCAAATCCGAACTCTGTGCAGGTGGGTGCTACGTCTAAGTCAGGTCTGCGAACGAGCTTGCATTCTGTGGGCTTGTATTCATACTGTGTGCCGCAGACCGAACATTCGTCTGTTATCGTAAAGTCAACGCCGCACTTTGTGCCGTAGGTCTGCTCGCCCGACCAGGTGTGGGCTTCATACTCTCTTTCATAGCAGCCGGGGTTCAGGCACTTGTGGAAATGCCCCTTGCCGGGCTTGGAGTTCTGCTTGCTCTCGCGTCTCCATTCGCCTTCTTCAAAGTTGTGGCCTGTTGCAACGTAGGGGTCGCCCAGTGCGTGAATCTGCTCTGCTGTAAGTACAAGATCCTCGCCGCAGATATCGCAGGTCGCAAGCACTACTTTTGAATCCTCAGTGCAGGTTGGTTTAATAAAGTCGGTAACTGTAAAGTCCTTATGGTCGCATTCCGAGTAGGTAACGTTTATCTCAGCATTGCTCTTGCCGATGTTGCCGATAACTACCGCATCGCTTGCCTTTAACCCCTTGTAAACAGGGGAGGATATCGAGTAGCTGCCGCCTGCCTTGATGCCTGTCTTTATCTGTGATGCAAGGAAGTTCTCGGGTGTCTTCAGCCCCTTAGCTACCGAGTAGGTGACTGTTACTGTGAATGTTACATCTCTTGTGGCGTGGCACTGCTCGCACTCTTCCCATACATTCTTGTCATCTTCCATTCTCTTGAAGCTGTGTGCTTCGTCTGCTATGAACTTTAAGCAGTCAGCCTTAGCGCAGTATACCGAGTGAACGCTCTCGTCCTTGCGCTGGTATGTTCTGCCTGTGCCCTCATGCTCGCAGGCTCTCTTTACTTCAACGAGCTTCTCGCCCTTTGATATCGGCTCAACAGGCTCAAACCTGATATCCCACATCTTCTCATCATCTGACGGCTTGATGTCAATAGTGTATGTTCCCTTGTCGAGCTTGCTGCCCGTTTCGTCCTGAAGCTCTATCTCCTGCGCTTCTTTCTTGGTGTATTCGCTGTTCTCGTCTTTGCCCTCGGGGAATGCAGGCTCTGCCTTGTCAAGCTCCTTGCGGTTGTCAACTATGTTGATGTTTTTAAGAACACTACCCTCGAAGTTGTTTTTGCCCATTATGTTTACAGGGTATGTGCCCGGTTCAGTGGCATCTTTCTGATAAACTACATCGTAATCATTTGATGTCGGGGTCGAATAAAGACCTGCTGCGCTTTTAACAGCGACTGTCTTAGCCTTGCCGTCATACTCAAATGTATCCTGCTCAAGCTCGGCGCTTACTAATACATCGGGCTTGACCGTCAGTGTTGCTGTGGCTGAGCCTGTGAAGTTGCCTTTGCCAATTACGGTATAGGTGTAGGTGCCGGCATCGCTGGGTGCAGGCACAGCCATATCATTCGAGTTGGTTATTATTACACTGTAATCATATTGCCCGGGGTCAACCGGATCGCCCTTTACAGAGGTTATGCTTACATTCTTATTCTCGCCGTAAACATAGCTTTCCATATTAAGCTCTACACTTGCTATCTCAGCAGGCTTTATCGACCATTTGATCGTCTTCGGTGCAGTTGTGCCGTCTGACCAGGTGTACCCCTCTTCAAGGGTGGCTGTTGCCTGATAATCACCAACATTTACAGCATAGCTCGCACCCGAAAGTGTGTATCCTGTGCCTGACTTAACGCCTGTAAGATGAACGCCGCCCTGATAGATATGATTTTCACCTTCGGGTACATGGGCGGTGTGGTCGTCCTCATTCTGTATGAGCTTATTATTGTTCTCGAGGTCGATAACAAACTCTATCGGCTTAAGCTCAGATGTGTCAACAAGCCCGTATTTGCCGTCATCGTCCTTTAAAAGCACCTCATCTAACTGCATCATGAC
>JAFYET010000304.1 GCA_017544125.1 Ruminococcus sp.
CCGTCGTCGGTCTTCTCACCGTCGTCGGTCTTCTCACCGTCGTCGGTCTTTTCGCCGTCATCAGCAGGTGTGAGTGCGGGGATAGTCTCGGTCTCTTCAACCTCGCAAGCAGAGCAGGTGCGCTTCTTAATACCGTCCTTCTCCTCTGTTGCCTCTTCAACTATTTCCCACTCGCCCCAGGTATGACCTAAAGCTGCCTTAGTCAGTATATACTCAACTGTTTCATCGCCGAATGTTACAACATACTTTGTATAGCCGTCCTCTGTGCAGCTGGGATCAACATTCTCGAGAATCTCGATGTTTGTAGACTCAACATCCTGTGTATGAGAAGCATCATTCTTGCACTTGAGTGTTGCCTTGCAAACTGTGAAGTCGTCATTGAACTGAACGCTCGCAGGATCAAGCACGAAGTCATGACCTGTTGCAGGTATCTTGACCTGCTCCTCGGTAACTTCCTGAGTGCCTGCTAAATCAGAATAGAGCTTGCCGTCATCTCTTACATAGTAAGCAATGTTGCCGTCCTCTGTGCAGGTAGGCTCCTTAGCATCAACAGGTGTGTATTTGTGGTTCTTAGCGGGAAGTGTAACCTCCTTTACCTGCTGCTTGAATGCTGTATCAGTTGTGAAGGTAGCTGTGAATGTAGCTGTACCTGTCTCATCGTAGGTAGGCTCCTTAGTTACCTTCTTAACTGTGTCAACAGTTTCAGAAACATCGTGAGAGTTATCATTTGCACATACCTTCTTAGCTGTACACTTAGTATAATCAGCATTGAATGAATATGTAGGCTCGCCGTAAGCATGACCTGTTGCGGGAATAGTTACCTCAGCAAGAGTTGTCTCAACAGCTGTCTCAGGGTCATCGCTTGTATAGAGCTTGTCGCCGCCCTTATAGTATTCCTTGTTGCCGGCCTCTGTGCAGGTAGCAGCCTTAGCAGCGACCTTTGTAGGAAGGAGCATATTTATCTTAGTGCCCTTTTCAAGAACCTTGCCGCAATCCTTGCAGACCTTATCGCCTGTGTAGCCGTCCTTGAAGTAATCAGCAGCAACTGCGCCGGTTATCTCTGTATCGCCGTGCTTATTCTCATCGAGATCGCCCTCGAATGTAAGAGTATCGCTTATCTCGTCCTCGCAAAGTGCGCAGGTGTAATAATAAACTGCCTTCTTTGTACAGGTACCCGCAGACTTTAAAGTCTTATCGCTCATAACCTTCTTTGTGAATTCATGATCGAGTTTAGCAAGTGTAACTGCTGCCTTGGTTGTTTCCTTAGTAGCAGCTGCATCTTCAAAGATCTTGCCGCAGTCGCACTTATAATACTCCTTATTGCCTTCCTTCTGACAGGTAGCTGCA
Organism: Ruminococcus sp.; assembly: GCA_017544125.1. Taxonomy (GTDB): domain Bacteria; phylum Bacillota; class Clostridia; order Oscillospirales; family Ruminococcaceae; genus NK3A76. Next base: position 1,348 of record JAFYET010000304.1, read on the forward strand.
ACAGCATTGACCTTAGTAGTAGCATGAGTATGTGCAACAGAAACATTTATAGTCTTGGATATAGTGCCGGCAGTAGCTGTGATAACAGCAGTACCCTCAGCAACAGCAGTAACAACGCCGTCATCGCTTACTGTAGCAACACTGGGCTTGCTGCTTGTATATGTAACTGTCTTATCGGTTGCATTATCAGGAGAAACAACAGCTGTGATAGCCTGTGTAAGACCTGTCTTGGCAAACTCTATAGTCTCGGGATTAACTGTAAGACCTGTAACTGCGACCTCGGGAGCTGTTACCTTGACGGAAGCAGCTGTTGTGTTGACAGTAAGAGCTGTGTTTGTTTTTGTTGTCTTATCAACATAGATGAAAGAAGCATCGCTGACATCGATAGTATAGTCTTTAGCAGTTGCGCCTTCCTTTACCTTGAAAGTGAGCTCTACTATATTACCGGGATTGGTGGTCCTTTTATTATTTGTACCAGCACCATTGAGCCAGTTAAAAGCAGCAGATCCAGAGGGCTCACTGGCAGGACCCATTACCTGACCGAGAATATATCTGTTTTCTTTCTTGTAAGGCTTCATCTGTTCATTGACATACCATTCAGGGTCTGACTCGTCAACATCATCAGTTTCAGGATCATCTTCCAAATCATCGGGAATCTCGATATAAGGATAGTTACCATCACTTGTGGGAACAAATTCAAATACGCTATCATCATATGTAACCTTAAAGTCAAACGCCACGATACCGTTATCGGCATTGGTAAAATCTACAGTGACAGTAAATTCATCCCCCGCCTCAACAGTTTCATTTGAAGGGCTCAGCTTAACATCAACAGAATCAGCAGCAGCGCTTGCGGGCATAACACTCATTGCGCCGAATGCAAGTGTAGCAGCTGCGCACATTGCCATAGCTCTCTTAATACTCTTCAACTTATAAACAGTCCTTTCATTAAGAAAATTTGATAGAATGACAACAGGCAGCCCGACAGGGCATAATTAGCCTATTTTCATTACATTCATACTATGTATTTTATCACAAATACTTCATTTTGTCAAGCAAAACAGAGCAAATATTACAGCTTTATTACGATTCGTCGTATTACACAAAGAAAGGTTTATTTATTTATCCAATATAATTAAAGCAGGGTTGTGCTTTCTGATATTTTTCGCAATCAGAAGCAAGTTTACATAAAATTTACAATTATCACTGTAAAAAACTATACAAATGTCAAAAAATATGCTATAATGCTTTTATACACTTGTATAAAATATGATAATGGAGGCATTATTTATGAGCAATATAAACTACAAGCTATATTCCGATTCGACCTGCGACCTTTCAAAGGAGATACTTGCAGGAATGGACGTAAAGCTGTTTGACCTCGCCTTTGAGGTTGACGGCAAGACCTATATCGGCGACCAGATGAGCCTGCCGGAGTTCTACGCTGCAATGCGAAAGGGCGCTATGACCAAGACCTCCCAGGTCTCCCCTCAGACTTATGAGGAGGAGTTTGAAAAGTGCATACAGCAGGGCTTTGACATACTGCACCTTGGCTTTTCATCAGGCTTGAGCGGCAGCTATCAGGCAGCCTGCATAGCCAAAGACAACCTGCTTGAAAAATACCCGAATGCTAAGATAGTGATAGTTGACTCGCTTTGTGCATCGACAGGTCAGGGGCTTCTGCTCATATAGGCTGACAGGCTCAGGCGTGGCGGCATGGGGCTCGATGAGCTGGGCGCATGGTTAGAGGAGAACAAGTTACACACCTGCCATGTTTTCACCGTTGATGACCTTGAATATTTAAGGCGTGGCGGGCGTGTTTCAAAAACTGCAGCCGTTGCGGGCTCCATACTCGGCATAAAGCCCATACTGCACGTTGACAACGAGGGGCATCTTATCCCCTTGGGCAAAGTAAGAGGCAGGCGGCAGTCACTTGACAAGCTGATAGAGCTTATCAAGGAGCGCTGCGGCGAGTGGGACAACAACGAGGTATGCATCTGCCACGGCGACTGCATAGACGACGCAAACTACTGCGCTGACAAGATGCGCTCTCTCTTCGGCAAGAACATAAAGGTAAACATCTGCTACACCGGTGCTGTTATCGGCGCACACTCAGGCCCCGGAACTATTGCGCTGTTCTTTATGGGAAACCATAGATAATTCATAATGCATAAACACAAACACCCCGAGAGAATCATATCTCTCGAGGTGTTTTTTAATCCGTGCGCTGCAGGCGCACACATCAATTATGCATTATGAATTATGAATTATGCATTGTTATTATGCTTTTGCTTTGCTGCCGGTGAATGAGCGCTTATATGCAAGAAGGCAAACAGGAAGCAGTATATAGAGCATAGGCAGGTCGGCTGCAAGCTCGATAGCGTTCTTGGCAACACGGGCGATGATAGCCTCGCTGTATGCGGTAGCGGGTATCCAGCCATAGTAAAGAAGCAGCTTGGTGTTGATAAGCAGGTTGATGATAACCACATCGAGCAGCCTTGCTACAGTTGCCCTTACAAAGAGGGAGATATCCTTGCCCTTGACAACAATGTGCATTTCATACTTATGATAGAGGCATATGCCGTAGATAAGTCCCTGCAAGCCTGCAACGAGAGTATACACAGGCATGAACGAGCCGCCCGTCGGGTGAACGAAGAAGCCCACCACATCACAGATAAGACCTGCGCCGAAGCCGACAACGGGACCGAAAAGCATACCGATGACCGCAATTGCGAGAAAAGCGAAGTTTATCTTGGTATAGCCTATATCTATCGACAAAGACTCAATGACCATAGAAACTGCTATGAACATTCCCGTAACAGTAATAGACTTGACCGAGCCGAATTCCTTAGCAGAATCAGCAAACATTTTGAAAAACTTTTTCATTTCACATCTTCCTTCCTTAGTTGAACGCTTCACATACAAGCCAAAGAAAAAAACGGCTCTGCAATTACCCGCAAAGATAACTGCAAAGCCGCAAAAAGCCTTGTTTATACATTCAGCGGGATGCGAGTCACGAACCGCAAAGGCAAGGCGCACGCCTTACTTTTTCGTCCGCCGGACAACTCCCCGTTCCGGCAGCACTTAACGCTCGTAGCTCTACTCTGTTTTTGTTTTTTGATTTTATATTGTATACCGACAAAAATCAGTATGCAGTATCATAGAAGATATCATATCTGTGATCGAGGAAAGGCTTCTTCATTGCAAGACCCTCCTGAAGATCGATATCGTATACCTTGCCGTCCTTAAGACCAACTATCCTGTTGCCTATGCCCTGCTCAAGCAGTTCAACAGCATGGTAGCCCATCTCAGTAGCCAGAACTCTGTCACGAAGTGTAGGCGAGCCGCCTCTCTGAACATGACCGAGTATTGTAACTCTTGACTCGATGCCTGTCATTTCCTGAAGTGTTCTTGCTATATTCTCAGTCTGACCAACGCCCTCAGCAACAACGATGATGAAGTGGTGCTTGCCGTTCTTTGAGCCCTTTACTCTTACCATCTTAGCAGCGATAGCATCAAGATCATACTCACGCTCAAGTGTGATAACAGCCTCAGCGCCGACAGCTATACCAACGTTAACTGCGATATAGCCAGCCTTTCTGCCCATTACCTCAACTACCGAGCAGCGGTCATGCGACTGTGTGGTATCACGGAGCTTATCTATCATCTCCATAGCTGTATTCATAGCTGTATCATAGCCGATCGTGTATTCTGTACACTGTATATCGTTATCAATAGTGCCGGGAAGACCGATACAGGGAATACCTGCGTTTGAAAGGTCACCAGCGCCTCTGAAGCTGCCGTCACCGCCGATAACAACTATACCCTCAAGACCTAACTCGTCACAAACAGCCTTGCCCTTCATAACGCCTTCCATATTACGGAACTCGGGGCATCTTGCTGTATAGAGGCAGGTACCGCCACGCTGGATGATGCCGGAAACTGTTCTTGCATTCATCTCAACAACTTCCTTATTGAGAAGACCAACATAACCTCTCTGTATACCTAATACCTCGATGCCCTTTGTGATAGCTGCTCTTGTAACCGCTCTTACTGCGGCGTTCATGCCCGGAGCGTCGCCTCCGCTTGTAAGAATACCGATCTTCTTTGCCATAATCATTCTCCATTCTTCTTACGAAAATCCTGCCTGAAATTCGGCATATTTCATAACCGAACCGACAATACGTTGTGCAAAATACGCAAACGTTTTCTTAATCACCAAGTTATATGATAACACAAAGCAGCCCCGATGTCAAGGCTTTAAAATTTATTTTACACTTTATTAACGGGGGCACGCAGCCCCCGTCAGAATGTAATTATACGATTTCCCGCAGCAGGGTCATTCAATCCTGATCGGGGTCGCCCGCATCGTTGGGCTGTTCGGGACCCTGGGGCTCGTCGTCAGGCTCGGAGGACTCATCTTCGCTCTCATCGGGCTCGGAAGCAGGCGGCTCGGTCTGTGACTGTGTCGGCTCGGTGACCTCGGGCGGCTCGGTAACTGTCACGATAGACGTTTCCTTCTCGCCTGTTGAAACATACACTATAAGCTCCTCGCCGTTTTTGATATTCACGCTGTCGCCCACAGACTTGCTGAGCTTGACAATACTGCCCTTAGGCTCGCTGCTCTCTGTCTCAACCACGTTATACTTTATCCTCAGATCACCGAGCTTTTTAAGGTAGCTCTCCTGCGTATAGCCTGCAAAATCAGGCACTGTGGAGTATTCAGACCCCTGGCAGACCTTAAGGGTCAGCTTATGCCTTCTTGACGGGTCATATTCAGTACCCTCGGGTATGCTCTGCTCGGTTATATAGCCTGCGTTAAAGTCATCTGAATAGAAGCTCTCGACAGTTACGTCAAAATGCTCGTTAAGGTTATCGCTGACGCTGTCATACCTATAACCCACAACGTTAGTCATAACCGCACCCGTGCCGTAGCCGTCATCGTCAGAGCTTTCCTCGGGCTGCGAGCTGCTGTCGGGCTTAGCGACCTTTTCGTCCGTCACCGTTGTCACAACAGAGGGCTTACTTTCGAGCTTGCTCGAATCC
>JAFYET010000305.1 GCA_017544125.1 Ruminococcus sp.
GAGCATCACCTTGCCGAGCTCCAAGCTGAAAGCATCAGCACGCAGGAACTGCCGCAGACTGCCCGCAAAGAACAAAAACACCGACGAGCATAGATCTGACAGTATAGTCGATAGCATAAAGCCCCGAACGCCAAGCCCCATATTGCTGATAAATATGATGTTGAATATCAGCAGCAGGAGCGTTGTGAATATGCCGTCAAAGGCAAAAAGCCGCAGCTGCTCCTTCGCCCTGACAAACTGCGAGCACTGGGCACGCACACTCGATGTGAAGATGTAAACTATCAAAAGCACCGTGTAGCTTTCAAGGGAAGAGAACAGCGGAATGAAGTGTATAAGCGGCACTACCACCACCATAGGCACAAGCCCCATAAAGGTCATGACCGAGGAGGTGGTGAAGATCTCCGTCTTGTCGTAATTCTTATCAAGCCCGTAGCGTATCACCGCCTCACGCAGTGATAGGGTGAATACGGGTATCAAAAACAAAGCAAGCGTCTCGAGCAGCGTTTTTGTGTAAAGCTGCGGGGGCGCTATGTGCTTTGTGTAAAGGTTGTTGAGCAGCAGTGATATTATCTTTGAGCCGAAGCTGCCGATAGTGAATATCACCGTGTTAAGCGCAAGGCTTTTGTATTTATCCATCGTTTCTTATAAGTTCCGGGGGTATGAGTGCGGGGTCAAAAAGCACCTCCGAGTGGTTGTCAACTATGAGCTTGTGCTCTTTGAGCTCACCCGTCTGCTTATCGTAGGTGTCCTTGTATATCTTCGATATACGGAAGAACTTATCCCCCTCTTTTGCAAAGTGATGATCCTCCTCGGATATCTCGTATCTGTCGGGGAAAGGCTTCTTTGCTCTTATCTCGCAGTAGAGGTTGTCATCATCGCAGTAGGTGAGCAGCTGTATATCCTGCTCGGTGTCATTCCTGAAGCGGTAGTCTTCGTAGTTGTAGTTTACCGATGTGCCCGCACTCAGCGGCACTCTTACGCCGCCCTCATCGGGTGCTAAAGCGTCGGAGTGCATATGGAACTCGGTATCGGTAAGGGGAGTTTGCAGGGCTGTCTTGTGAATGGTGTTTGCCAGGTTGCAAAGCCCGCCGCCAAGCCCCTTTGTCAGCTTGCCGAGGATTATTACTCTGCCCTCTTTGTAGCCACGCTTTGCGGTGGTGTTGCCCACACGCCTCCAGAAAGAGAAGGTCTCCCCCGGGCGTATAACGAGCCCGTTTATGCTCTCGCAGGCAAGGCGAATGTTGTGCGCCTTGTTTTCCTGGGTCACGGGGTCGATATCCTTGCCACGCTTTATAAGGTGCGAGCTGGTAGATGCCAAAAGCACCGGGAACTTTCTCTTGCAGCGCCCACGGGCGTAGGTTATATCTTCACGCATATTGCGTATGTGTTTTAGCATTATGTTTTTCTTTTCCGAGATAGCGTAGGTGGTGGGGCTTATCTCGCAAAAGAGCTTTCTCTGTTTCTTTGGCATATTATCAGCCCTCTCATTGCCGGCGGTTATGCCTGCGCTGTTTCGCTTTTCGACCCTGTATGCCGCAAGCACGCCTTTTTCCATGTATCTTTTAAAGCCTATCCATTTTTCGCCCGGGGCGGGTATAAAGTGAACGAGTATTGATTGCAGCCCCGCACCGTTGGCACCTATTATGTCAACAAACATCTGGTCGCCTATGACGATAGTCTCAGCCCTGTCTGTGCCCAAGATGTCAAGCGCTCTGTCATATCCTGCTTTGTCGGGCTTGTTTGCATCGCACACATAGGGGGTGTCGATGTTCTTTACAAAGCGCAGCACCCTCTCCTCATCATTGTCGGTGAGGATAACTGTTCTAAGCCCGATATCGTGCAGCGAAACGAACAGCTGCTCTGCCTCGGGGGTGGCATCATCGCCGTGGTGGACGAGGGTGTTGTCAAGGTCAAATATTATGCCTCTTATGCCCCGCTCATAAAGCGACTGATAGTCGATATCATATGCGCTTTTTGCATACTCGGTGGGGTAGTATCGCTCAAACATATGCAGGCTCCTTCATATAGTCAACTACTGTGTCTATCTGCCTGTCAAAGCCCTCGCCGAAGCCGCCCTCAAAGAAAGCGCTGCCAATGGTGAAATAGCGGGGAGCGGCGGCTTTGAGCTCGTCAAGGCGGGCTGTGCTGTCAACGCTGCCTGCTATGCACACGGGGGCGTTTACTTCCTTGATGAAGCGCCTTATCAGCTCGCTTGCATCGCCTGTGTAGCGGTAAGCCAGCAGGTCAATGCCGTATGCGCCCTTTCTTATGCACTCGTTTGCATCGGCTATCATCTTGTCAATGTCGCCGCCAAGCACCGAGGGGCGGTCGTATACCTCGCCCACAAAGGGCATATAACGAATGCCGTGCTCTTTGCAAAGCTCGTTTACCGAGTCAAAGAACATTGTACCCATAAGCATATCAACGCCGCACTCTACAGCCATCTGTGCGCCTTCGAGGCTCTTTTCCTCGTCATAGGCTATTACCTCGAGGGCTGTCTTTTTGCCGTGGCTTTTCATGCTTTTGTAAAGCTCTTTCATCTGCGGCAGCGGCAGCGGCTCTTCCTTAAAGCCCCAGTAGGCTGCCGATGTGTCCTTGCATTTATCAAATATCTCAGCAGCATCAGCCACTGTTTTGTCGTTGTATGTCAGCATTACTATAAGTGAGGGTGTACCCTCCATAAATGATCACCTTGTTTCTTTATACATAATTACACATCTTACATTATACCACAAGTGTAGATATTTGTCAAATAAAAAGAGATACCGCCGCAAGCGATATCTCTGTTTTTTCAATATTTACTATTCACTGCGGCGCAGCAGCCTTATGCTGCGCCAACGTCCAGCGCCATCATCAGCGTAAACCCCAGCGAGAACATCACAACGCCGATGTTCGAGTGTTCGCCCTCGCTCATCTCGGGGATAAGCTCCTCGACCACGACGTATAGCATGGCACCCGCCGCAAAGCTCAGCAGATACGGCATAAGCGGCAGGAAGAATGATGCAAAAAGTATGGTGAGCGCCGCCCCCACAGGCTCGACAGCGCCTGATAAAACGCCTAAGAAAAATGCGCTGCGGCGGCTCTTGCCGTGGGCGTGCAGGGGCATGGAGATTATCGCACCCTCGGGGAAATTCTGTATGGCTATGCCTGCCGCAAGGGCTAACGCCGCCCCCGAGGTCATACCGCCCGAGCCTGAGATGAAGCCTGCATACACTATGCCTACTGCCATTCCCTCGGGAATGTTGTGAAGCGTCACCGCAAGCACCGTCATGGTGGTGCGGGTAAGGCGTGAGGGGAGACCCTCGGCTTTTTCGGCGTTCATGTGCAGGTGGGGGATAACGCTGTCAAGCAGCAGCAAAAACAGCACCCCCGCCCAGAACCCCACCGCCGCAGGGATAAATGCGAGCCGTCCCTTGTGTGCCGACATATCAAGTGCGGGTATGATAAGGCTCCACACAGAGGCGGCTGTCATCACCCCCGCCGCAAAGCCCGTAAGCCCACGCTGAACGCTCTGCCGAAGCTCACGCCGCATAAAGAACACACAGCCCGAGCCTGCGGCTGTGCCTATAAAGGGCAGCGCCAGCCCTGTTAATACGGCGGTGTTCATTGCCTGCCGCTTTCCTGATCGAGCACAAAGCTGACTATCTTGTCAAGCGTCTGCTCATCGGTGCCCGAGCTTATGAGCATACTAACTTCCCCTGCCTTGTCGGGTGTCAGCCCCACTCTCTTTGCAAAGTGATCCTGTAAGATGATGCAGGGGGTGAACAGCCCGTTTGCCTCGGCGATACCCTTGCTCGTCAGCACTATCTGCCGATACGGCTCTTTTGAGATGAGCCCCTCGTCAAGCAGCTTGCCGCACATCTTGACGGCGCTTGCCTTTGAAACGTGCAGCTTGTCTGCAATATCCGTAGTCCTCACCCTCTGCCCGCTCTGCCCCAAAAGGTAGACGGTTATAAGGTATTTTTTCTGTTGGTCTGTAAGCATAGTTGTTCCCTCCGTGAGAGCCTTTTTTTAATGCATAATTCATAATGCAAGTTTCAGAATGCATAATGCATAATTCATAATGCATAATTAAGGTATCCGCCTGCGGCGGATGGATTTAAAATACTGAGGGGCGGAAAGATTCTTTCCTTAGCGAACAGTGCCCGGTCATAACCGCCCGAATGGGCATATTGTCGCCCGAAAGGGCGACACCTCAATTATGCATTATGCATTATGCATTATGCATTATTATCATACCACCCTTAATTTTCCATTGTCAACAGCTTTTGCCGTGTCGGTTAGCATTTTCTAACTATTGTACAAATGGGGCGGTTAGTTATTGCTAACTGTTTGTGCGTTCCTACAAATCTGACGGTGAGGGGCGGCAAAACACTTGACAGAGCGGGGCTTTGCGTGTATACTGGTTACAGACGGTTAGCGATAGCTAACCCACACAGAGAAAGGAGCAGCCCTATGTATTCCTTCACCGGTACCGAGCGCCTGCTGGCGTTCCATGCAGCGCCCACGCTTATGGGCAAAAAGTGCGGCAGCCTGCTGTCATTGCCGGCAGATGAGTGTGACAGGGCTGCATTTGAGCAGAGCATCGACAGCAGCAAAACGGCTGTGTGCTTTGCAAACAGGGGAGATGAGCGCAGGCTGGTCTACATCTACGACAAGGCGCTGCTCAAAGCCACCCTCTCGGGCAGCGATGTAAGGGATTTCCTTGCAAGATACGGCTATGAGCCGTCATGGGGCGTGGCTGAGTGCCTTGACCGCCTTTGCGAAAGGCTAACCCGGGACGACTTCCCACACGAGGTCGGTGTGTTTCTCGGCTATCCGCTCGAGGATGTGCGGGGCTTTATCAAAAACTGCGGACAGCGCTGCAAGCTCTGCGGCGTGTGGAAGGTCTATGGCGATGTTGACAAGGCACGGGCGATGTTTGAGTGCTTTGAGCGGTGCAGGGTTTGTCTGTGCAGGCAGGTCGAGGGCGGCGTGCCGCTTCGGCTGTGCGTAGCGTGAACCCCTCCGCCACTTCGTGGCACCTTTCCGGCGGGGAGGCTTGTGTGGGCGCTTTCGACACACCCCACGCCCCTTCGGATATATGCTAATTCCAACAACTTTTTCATATTATGACATTATAATACAGGAGGACATTTTTTATGAAAACAGCAGTAATTTTCTGGTCGGGAACGGGCAATACGGAGGCTATGGCTAATGCCGTGGCTGAGGGTGCAGGCGTTTCTGCAACACAGGTATCGAGCTTTGACGGCGATGTCAGCGAGTATGACGCACTGGCACTCGGCTGCCCTGCAATGGGCGCAGAGGAGCTGGAGGACGGCGAGTTCGAGCCTTTCTTCGCAGGCATCGAGGGCAAGATAAGCGGCAAGAAGATAGCCCTCTTCGGCTCGTATGACTGGGGCGACGGCGAATGGATGCGCCTCTGGGCTGAAAGAGTTAAAGCCGCAGGCGCTGAGCTTGTAAACGGCGAGGGTCTTATCTGCAACAACACCCCCGACGATGAAGCCCTTGCAAAGTGCAAAGCACTCGGCGCTTCGCTCGGTTAACAGGCTTGTCTCAGGTAACAGGCTTATGTCAGGTAACAGGTAACAGGTAACAGGTAACAGGTGAGGTGCGCCTGCGGCGCAGATGTCCATTCGGACTATTTGGGCAGCGTTTCTGTTTAATTTAAGCGATTTCGTAGGGGCAAAAGCCCGATATGGGCGGTATCAACTTCGTTGATACCATTGTCGCCCGCAAGGGAAAGTTTTGCGAAGCGAAACTTTCGTATTATCCGCCACAGCGGATAATACAATACACCACAATTATGCATTATGAATTATGCATTA
>JAFYET010000306.1 GCA_017544125.1 Ruminococcus sp.
CGAGGTGCATTCATCGGACTGAATGAAACCGGACATATTCTGACATCCGAACAGAAGGAGGTCATGGACGAGATTATTCCCTGTCTGAACGGAAAAGGAGGCAGGGCTGTCTTACCCTTGTGCCGCAGGACGTGCAGACCTGCTTTCTGCACCAGAGTGCAAGGCAGGAGCTTGATGAAGCAGGCATATCACCTGATGACCTGCCCTTTGATATGACCGCCCTGCTTGATAAGCACCCCTATGACCTCTCAGGCGGTGAGCAGCAGCTGTTAGCCCTTGCAAAGGCGCTTGGCAGCAAGCCGCAGATACTCATACTCGACGAAGTAACAAAGGGCATGGACAGTGCGCTCAAGCTAAAGGCGGCGGATATCTTCAAGGGGCTCAAAGCTGACGGCGTGACACTTATTTTAGTGACCCACGACATCGAGTTTGCAGCCATTTGCGCAGACAGGTGCGTTATGCTCTTCGGGGGCGAGGCGGTATGTGCGCTGCCGCCCTATGAGTTTTTTGACAGGGGCAGCTTTTACACCACATCAGCCTCACGCATTGCCCGTGGGCAGTATGAGGGGGTCGTCACTGTTGATGACCTTGCATCACTCTGCAAGGCAAACGGGAAGAGGTGATAGGCGGTGCTTATGATAAAAAATCAGCGCCTTAGCGCCGCCGTGCGTGGGGCGGTACCTTTTGTATTAGTGCCGATGCTGGCTGTAACAGGGTCGCTCTTTACCAACGGCAGCAGGCATCTGCTGATATCGCTTCTGGCGGCAGGGCTGTCGCTGCTGCTATTTGCGGCAGGCTTTGACAGAAAGAAGATAGGCACCCGCCGAATGGTCATCTGCGCTGTTATGACGGCGCTTGCATTCGCAGGGCGATTCATCCCCTTTTTAAACCCCATAACCGCAATGGCTGTTATCACGGGCATATATATGGGCAGCGAGGCAGGCTTTCTTGTAGGCTCACTCTCGGCTTTGCTTTCAAACTTCTACTTCGGGCAGGGGCCGTGGACGGTATTTCAGATGCTGGCGTGGGGGCTTATAGGCTTCTTTGCGGGGCTGCTCGCAAAGCCGCTGAGGTCGAGCACGGTGATCTTGCTCATATACGGAGCCATATGCGGCGTTATGTATTCGTTCATAATGGATATATGGACAGTGTTATGGTACAACAAGGGCTTTTCCTTCGGGCTTTACGGGGCGGCGATCATCTCGGCGATACCCTACACCGTTTCATACGTATTATCAAACGTGCTGTTTTTGCTGTTGCTCTTCAAGCCCTTCGGGGTCAAGCTCGAGCGGGTCAAGGTCAAGTACGGAATATAGAATAATGCATAATTCATAAATGCGCGCATTATCCGCTTTCAGCGGAAAACGCTAAGCATAATTAAGGTTGCGCCTGCGGCGCAGGATTTTAAATTGTTTTTCACCCGAGAAATCGTTACGGGTATACAAAACAGAGGTATCGCTTGTGCGGTACCTCTGTTTTGCTTTATTATTCTTTTGTCTGCGAAACCGACCTTACAGCTGCGGTGAAGAGAATGCCGCCGTCGGTGTTTTTGGCGGATATGCTGCCCTTGTGTGCGGTGACTATCGCCTTTGCGATAGAAAGCCCTATGCCGCTGCCGCCTGTGTCTCTTGTGCGTGATGAATCCTCTCTGTAGAATCTGTCAAACAGCCTTGGCAGGCTCTCGGCAGCTATCGGCTCACCCTTGTTGAATACCGTGATCACCGTTTCCTTGCCCTTTTTAGCAAGCGTCAGCTTTATCTCGCTGCCTTCGTCGGCGTATTTGACGGCGTTCTCTGTCAGAATGGAAGTCAGCTCTCTTATCTGCGCCTCGTCACCTTTGAGCTTAAGCCCGTCTGCAATATTCAGGCTGAGTGTCTTGTTTTTGCTCTTGGCAAGCGTCACAAAAGGCTCGGCTGTATCAGCCACGGCTTCTGATATGTCAAACTCGGTTATCACCATATCCTGCCTTACCTTGTCCTCCATTTTGGCAAGCTTAAGAAGCCTTTGCACAAGCTCGCTCAGGCGGGTGGTCTGGTGCCGTATGCTCTGCGTCCACTCACTCTCGCCGGAGGTCATCTCTATGACCTCGGTGTTGGCTGAGATTATGGCGAGGGGGGTCTTTATCTCATGCCCTGCATCGGTGATAAAGCGCTTCTGCCGTTCCATATTCTCTATCATAGGCTTTATGGCACGCTTTGATAACAGCGCCACCAGCACTGTGACAACTATCAGCGAGCATATACCCACAAGGCATGAAACGTAGAAGAAGTTCATAGCTGTTGTTATATCAGCGTTGAAGTCTATTACTACCAGCAGCTTGCCGCTGTCCGTCGTTGTCACAAGGAACTTGTAGCCGTTTATAAAGCCTGTTTCCTTGCCTGTTTCAAGTATCTCGGCGGCAAAGGAGCGTGTCTCCTTTGATGAGAGGGCGGCTATGTGGCTGGTGTTTATCAGCTTTATCTTGTTTTCATGGTCGGTCCTTACATAGAAATAGCGTGTGCTGTAGCGTGTTTCTATATCCACATCGCCTGCGCCTATGAGCTTTGATAGGTTAGAGCGTTTTTTCTTATCGCTCGGTGGGTCGGGCGGGGTGTCGCTGTCCTGATGTGATTCATTGTCTGGGGGCTGGGCGTATCTTATTGCACGGTCAACATCAAATTTGCCGCCGCCGTCTGAGATCATCTGCAAAAGCGCATCGGCACGCTGGTTGAGGTTATAGTAGTTTATCGCACTTATCGTGCCTATTATCACCGCCTCAACAGCAAAAAGGGAGAGGACGACTATGAGCACAAACTTTTTTCTCAGCTTTGTAAACACGGCAGTCACTCTCCTTTGTTGATGTTATCTCTACACCTTTTTTTCAAGCGTATAGCCCGCACCTCTTACCGCCTTGATGCTTATATCGGCATCGAGCTGTGTGAGCTTTTTGCGCAGGTAGGATATGTATACCCATACAACATTTATCTCGCTTTCCGAATCATAGCCCCATATCTTCTCCATAAACCGCTCGGTGGATATAAGGACGTTGGGGTTGTTCATAAGCATCTCTATCATCTGGAATTCCTTGCTTGCAAGGCGCAGGCTGCCCTTGTCAGTGCAAAGCTCAAAGGTCGCACGCTTGAGGGTGACGTTGCCCATTTTAAGGTCGTTGGGCGCTATCTCGGACTTGCGCCTGCACATAGCCCTTATCCTTGCGAGCAGCTCGCCCATGGCAAAGGGCTTGGTCAGGTAGTCATCAGCCCCCGCATCGAGCCCCTCTATCCTGTCGGCCACATCGCTCTTGGCTGTGAGGAAAAGCACGGGCGCTGCTATGCCCTTTTCCCGCAGAGCCTTTAGCACCTCTATGCCGTTCATGCCCGGCATCATTATATCGAGCACTATGCAGTCATAATCATCGGCAAGACCGTAGTTGTAGGCATCGTTACCGTTGTATACCGCATCTACAAAGTAGTTGTTATGCTTTAGTACCGCTGTTATGGCGCTTGCCATTTCCTTTTCGTCTTCGGCTAATAGTATTTTCATATGCTGCCTCCGTTATTTGCCCGATGAGTCAGATGAGCTGTCGCCGGGCTTTTTGATCTTTGCAGGGGGTGTTTCAAGACCTGTGTCACCTGTTTCCTCCGCCTTTTTGGAGAGGTCATCTGCTATCTTTTCAAACACTTTTACATCTCTGTCAAAATTCTCCTGCATTTTTTCCTTTGAGTCCTGCACTGTCTTTATGGGCGCTCTCATGCCAAGCACCACATCGTATGGCATTGACTCGTATTTTACCTCGTTTGCAAAGAACTTGAAGTTGAGCGAAAGACCGTTCTCTGTCATGTATTTGTTGTCGGGGTAGTCGCTTTTGAACTCGTGATAAAGCACATCGAGAAAATCGGGGTCGGTGTTTGAATCGACTATCATAAACAGATTGTCAGCCGTTTGCAGCTGCGCAA
>JAFYET010000307.1 GCA_017544125.1 Ruminococcus sp.
CGGTGGGCGCCGTATCATTAAAACAGGGCGTTATACCCACACCCGCAGTGGCACTTCTGGTAAAGGAATACAAGGCTGATGCCGGCGTTATGATATCGGCATCGCACAACAGCGTTGAGTTCAACGGCATCAAGCTCTTCTCGAACACGGGCTTCAAGCTGCCCGATAAAGTCGAGGAGGAGATAGAGGAGCTTATACTTGACCGCCCGCAGGATATCACCCTGAAGGACGGCTGCGAGGTAGGCAGAGTTTACTACGAGGGCAATGCAGAGTGGGATTATGTACGGCATATAATCGGCAGCGTTGATTCTGACTTCAAGGGTCTGCGTGTGGCTATCGACTGCGCAAACGGCGCTTCTTCCACAACAGCCGAGAAGATATTCAAGGGTCTTGGCGCTGACTGTGTGTTTGTATCAAACGACCCCGACGGCACAAACATAAACGAAAACTGCGGCTCAACTCATATGGAGAACCTTATGAAAACCGTAGCCGAGAAAAAGTGCGACTTAGGTCTTGCATTTGACGGCGATGCTGACAGGTGCTTAGCTGTTGATGAAAACGGCAATCTGGTTGACGGCGATAAGCTGCTTGCTATCTTCTCAAGGTTTATGAAGGCAAACGGTACGCTCAATAATAACTGCTGCGTTGTAACTGTAATGTCAAACCTCGGCTTCTTTAAGTTCGCTAAAGAAAACGGCGTTGTGACAGCTACTACAAAGGTAGGCGACAGGTACGTTTTAGAGGAGATGCTCGCAGGCGGCTATAACATAGGCGGCGAGCAGTCGGGGCATATCATATTCCTCGATCACGCAAACACAGGCGACGGCGAGCTTACAGGCGTTAAGCTCATTGACGTTATGAAAAAGACAGGGCTTAAGCTCTCTGAGCTTGCTTCCTGTATGGAGGTCTACCCGCAGGTGCTTGTAAATGTAAGGATCACCCCCGATATGAAGGGTAAGTGGGAGACAGATAAGGCAGTTCAGGACGCAATAAAGCTCTATTCCGAAAAGCTCGGCAATGACGGGCGCATACTCGTCCGTGAATCGGGTACAGAGCCGCTTGTAAGAGTAATGATAGAGGGCAAGCTCACAGGCGTTATCACCGAATATGCCAACAACATAGCTGCCCTTGTGGAGAAGATGCAGTAATGAGATATAAATATTGCCCCGAGTGCGGCGCAAAGCTCGACAGTATGCCCGTAGGCGATGAGGGGCTCGTTCCTTGGTGCAAAAGCTGTGACAGACCATGGTTCGATACATTCAACACCTGCGTGCTGTCGGTCATACTGAATGAAGACGATGAAGTGCTGCTTATCAGGCAGAGCTACCACGACACCGCAAAGTATGTGGGCGTGGCAGGCTATATGAAGCCCGATGAAACAGCTGAGGCGGCAGCAGCCCGTGAGATAGCCGAGGAAACAGGCTTGCAGGCTATAAGCGTGCAGTTTCTTGAAAGCCACTTTTACGAGGGGCGTGATCAGCTGATGCTGGGCTTTGCTGCAAGAGTACATAAAAGCGGACTCAACCTCTCGGGCGAAGTGCTCGAGGGCAGGTGGTTCGATATCGACACCGCCATAAACACTGTCAGAGAGGGCAGTATAATACAAAAGCTAATTATCAAGACAAAGGAAAGTATACTATGAGAATAGCCGATAAGTGGCAAGAGTACAAAATATTAGACACATCATGCGGCGATAAGCTGGAGAGCTGGGGTGGCGTTACCCTTGTGCGCCCCGACCCGCAGATAATATGGAAAACGCCCCATAAGACCGATAAGTGGGATAAGGCAGATGCCGTTTACCACCGCTCATCAAAAGGCGGCGGCGAGTGGGAATACCATAAGCGCCTGCCCGAGAGCTGGAATATAAGCTACGGCGAGCTGAAATTCGTTATAAGACCCACGGGCTTCAAGCATACGGGGCTTTTCCCCGAGCAGGCGGTCAACTGGGATATGTGCGGCGATATGATAAGAAATGCGGGCAGACCCATAAAGGTGCTCAACCTCTTTGCCTATACCGGCGGGGCGACCCTTGCCTGTGCAAACGCAGGAGCGCAGGTGTCGCACGTTGACGCTTCAAAGGGCATGGTGGCATGGGCGAGAGAAAACGCCGCAGCTTCAAACCTGACCGATAAGCCTATCCGCTGGCTGGTGGATGACTGCGAGAAGTTCGTGCGCCGTGAGATAAAGCGGCAGAACTTCTACGATGCTGTTATTATGGACCCGCCATCATACGGCAGAGGTCCCGGCGGTGAGGTATGGAAGTTAGAAGACAGCGTATATGACCTTGTGAGCCTTTGCTCGCAGGTGCTGTCTGACAAGCCGCTGTTTTTCCTGCTAAACAGCTATACCACTGGGCTGTCGCCCTCGGTAATGGCTTATATATTAAGCGAAGTAATAACCCCACGCTTCGGCGGCGATGTGACAGCAGATGAGATAGGCTTAAGAGTAGAGAGCAGCAATATGCCGCTGCCCTGCGGCTCAACTGCTGTATGGAAAGCAAGGTAAGCAAAAGCGCATAGCTTTTGATATAAATTTACAGGAGGTAATCACAATGGGATTTGGACTTGATGACATCAAGAAGACTATCGACAAGGTCGATGACAAGATACCCGACAAGGTAAAGGACGAGGCTAAGAAGTTAGCAAGCAAGGAGAACCTTGAAAAGGTCAAGGACAAGGCCGGCGATATTTTTGAAAAGGTAAAGGACAAGTTCGATAAGGACGATGACAAGAAGTAAGACTTAGGGCACACGGGGGCAGCAGCCCTGCCCCTCTGCCTGTTTTACTAACGGAGTAAAATAATGGACAGTTTTCTTAAAGCCGAAGGGCTTTGGTTTTCATATATAAACGAGATAGAAGAGCCGCCTGTCAAAACAGAGGTGCTAAAGGGCATTGACCTTGACATCAAAAAGGGTGAGTTCGTGGCTATTCTCGGGCATAACGGCTCGGGCAAATCTACCCTTGCCAAGTGCTTTAATGCTATAAACCTTCCCGAAAAGGGCAAGGCTTATGTTGACGGCATAGACACTGCCGATGAGAGCAGGCTGCTCGATATAAGGCAAAAGGTGGGTATGGTCTTCCAGAACCCCGATAATCAGATAGTTGCAACGATAGTTGAGGAGGACTGCGCATTCGCCCTCGAGAATATGGGCGTTGAGCCTGCCGAGATAAGGCGGCGTGTTGATGATGCTCTTAAAACAGTAGGTATGTATGACTACCGTGAGCACGCAGTTCATAAGCTATCGGGCGGTCAGAAGCAGAGGGTCGCTATTGCGGGCATAATCGCTATGCGCCCCGAATGTATACTCCTCGATGAACCTACAGCTATGCTCGACCCCTCGGGCAGGGCTGAGGTAATGAAGACGATAAAGATGCTCAACCGTGAGCTCGGCGTGACGATAGTGCTTATAACCCACTATATGGAGGAGGCAGCACAGGCTGATAGAGTCATCGTGATAGATTCAGGCGAGATAATGCTCGACGGCGAGCCCAAGCAGATATTTACCCAGGTGCAGACGCTCAGAAACTTAGGGCTTGACGTGCCGCAGGTGACGGAAGTTTGCTTTGAGCTTAAAAAAGCAGGCATTGACATACCGCAGGATATAATCACAGAGGAAGAATGTGCGCAGGCACTTTATGAGCTGCTTTCAAAGGGAGGTAAGGCTGTATGACGGCGCTGGTGCTTTTTGCGGTGCTTGTACTGCTTATCGTGCTTGAACGGTCGGGCTGGATAAGCCTTTCAAGCATGGGCTGGTGTGTGTTCATGATAGCCGCTGTATGCTCGGTCATGGGGCTTTATGTGCTCGAATGGCTCAAAGCGGTATTTGCGATAATAGGCAAGGCGCTTGATAATAACAGCGAGAGCTTCAAGCGTATCTCGCCTTTATATACAAGTATGTCGGCAGGGGGCATAGCCCTGCGGATAATACTTCTTGTGATACTGTTTATACCTATGGCGGCGGGGGTCATATACATCATACAGCATATGGTCAGAAAGCCTCTCAAGCGCCTTGACGGCGAGGAGGATAATGATTTCTCCCGCAGGTGCAGCATAAGGCTTGCAGGCCTTGGCATGATATCGGCGGGGCTGCTGGTCGTTTGCTTTGCGGTAATGGTCATTATGCTCATACCGTACCTCAGTAAGCTCGCAGCAAGCGTTTACATAGCACTCAACCCGTTTTTGATACTGCTTATATGGGTGTTCACTCTCGGGGTGGGGTTCATATATCTTTACGGGTATCTCGTGCTGATAAATTCAACACTTTTGATGATACTTATGTCGGCGGGGCTCATATGCTTTGCACTTTACCTGATCTCGTTCATTTTCGGGGTCGCCGCAGCAGTAAGGGCTAAAAGAAACGGCGCACTTACATCGAAGCAGGCGTTTGTATATTCGCTGCTTTCGCTGCTTGCGGGGTGGAATTTCGTTGTTTTCCTCGTTTTGAGGAAAAGGATCAAGGAGAATTAGCTTTGGCAGTAATTAAAACCGAAAACCTCACCTACATCTACGGTGAGGGCACGCCCTTTGAAAAGCGGGCGGTGGATGATATATCCCTCGAGATAAACGAGGGTGAGATGATTGGCGTTATAGGTCATACAGGCTCGGGCAAATCAACGCTCATACAGCATTTCAACGGGCTTTTGAAGCCCAGCTCGGGCAGTGTTTATATAGACGGCGAAAGGCTTTGGGACGATAAGGCAAGGCTTCGTGATATACGCTTCAAGGTGGGGCTTGTGTTCCAGTACCCCGAATATCAGCTCTTTGAGGAGAACTGCTATAAGGATATAGCTTTCGGTCCCAAGAACATGGGGCTTTCCGACAGCGAGACAGATAAGCGCATAAAGGAAGCCGCAGCAATGGTAGGGCTGAAGCCCGAGCTGCTCGATAAATCGCCCTTTGAGCTTTCGGGCGGTCAGAAGCGCCGTGTGGCGATTGCGGGCGTTATGGCTATGAAGCCCAAGGTGCTTATTCTCGATGAGCCTGCATCGGGGCTTGACCCGAGGGGCAGAGAGCAGATACTCGGAATGCTCAGAGACTACCACGAAACAACAAAAAGCACCGTTATGATAGTTTCCCATTCGATGGAGGATATAGCACGCTATGCTGACAGGATACTTGTGATGAACAAGGGCAGGCTCTTCTGCCTTGATGAGACAGAGAAGGTCTTTGCAAGGGCTGAGGAACTGAGAGAGATGGGGCTGTCTGTCCCGCAGATAACAAGAGTATTTTCAAGGCTCAGGGAAATGGGACTTGAGATAGATAAAGAAGTATACACCACACCCTATGCCGTAAAGCTGATATGCAGACGGCTTGGCGTAATTTAAGCTAAAGGAAAGAGACACTTTGATAAAGGATATAACCATAGGGCAGTATTTCCCCGGGAAAAGCCCGATACACAGAATGGACCCGAGGGTGAAGATAATACTAACCGCTGTTTTCATAGTAATGCTCTTTCTTTCAAAGAGCATATGGGGGCTGCTCGTAGGGGCAGCGTTCACGGTCATCACGTTTTTTATATCACGCATACCCTTTAAGCTGATGCTTAAGAGCTTAAAGCCCATTATGCCGATAATCATATTCACGGCACTTTTAAACCTGTTTTTTATAAAGTCAGGCGAGGAGTATTTTAAGTGGAAGATATTCCGTATAACCGAGGAGGGCGTTGA
>JAFYET010000028.1 GCA_017544125.1 Ruminococcus sp.
AGAGCCCTGGGGCGATACCGCACCTATTATGGTAACAGAGCCCTCATCGCCGCCGAGGGTGGAAACATAGCCTGCACGCTCGTAGAAGTCAGCTATCCTCGAGGGCAGGTATGCCGGGAAGCCTTCCTCTGCTGGCATCTCCTCAAGACGACCCGATATCTCACGCAGAGCCTCAGCCCAGCGGGAGGTCGAGTCAGCCATTATAGCTATGTGGTAGCCCATGTCACGGTAATATTCGGCAATGGTTATGCCCGTGTAAATGCTCGCCTCTCTTGCCGCAACAGGCATATTCGAGGTGTTGGCTATAAGCATTGTACGGTCGGTCAGCGGCTTGCCAGTTCTCGGGTCTATAAGCTCAGAGAACTCGGTAAGCACCTGTGTCATCTCATTGCCACGCTCGCCGCAGCCTATGTATATGATTATGTCAGCATCGCACCACTTTGCAAGCTGGTGCTGGGTCATGGTCTTTCCCGTGCCGAAGCCGCCGGGTATAGCCGCCGTGCCGCCCTTGGCAATAGGCGATATGGTATCAATTACTCTCTGACCCGTGATAAGGGGCTTTGATATAGGCAGCCTTTCCTTGCAGGGACGTGGCACTCTTATAGGCCACTTCTGCATCATGGTGTAGGCAGTTTCCCTGCCCTGCGCATCACGGACCTTTATTATCTCATCGGTTATCTTGTGCATACCGTTCTCGGCAGCCCAGATGACCTCGCCGCCCTTTGCAAGCGGGGGCAGCATACACTTATGTGTTACAACAGCCGACTCGGGGCAGGTGCAGTAGCACATACCCGCCTCTATCCTGTCGCCGGGCTTAACGGTCAAAGTTGTGTCATATTCCTTTTCGGTATCGAGCAGCTCGACATTTGCGCCGTCGGAAAGAAAAGCGCCGCTTATCTCCTCAAGTCTGTTAAGGGGGCGCTCGATGCCGTCAAAAATATTAGTGATGATGCCCGGGGCAAGCGTAACCGACATAGGCGAGCCTGTACCCTCGACAGGTTCACCCGGGAGCAAGCCTGTTGTGCCCTCATACACCTGAATGGTCGTGAAATCGCTCGCCACGCCGATGACCTCGGCTATAAGGCGCTTGTTCCCGACATAGACCATTTCCTGCATGGAAAAGCTCTTTGTGCCCTTTACCTTTACGACAGGGCCGTTTACAGAATATATAACGTCCATATTATACTCCTAAATGCGTAATCAAGGTGTGCGCTCACACAGATACAGCGCCGTTGTTCCTGGCAAAGTCGGCACGCTGCTTATCAAGCGCTGATGCTACCGAGCAGTCTATGAGCAGACCTTCGCTCTCAAACCTTACCATAACTCCGCCGAGGGTGAGCGAGTCATCCTCTTTGCACTCATAGCCGAAGCGGCTCTTTACCTTGTCAAAAAGCGCCTTGTGCGCAGGCGAGAGAAGGCACACGCCATTCATGCCCGCATACTCAGCCTTTATCTTTTCAAGGCATGAGAAAACATACTCCTCATGCTCGGGCGAGGCAGCTTTCTTTGCAAGCTCTGCCCTTGCCTTTTCAAATATGCCCTCTATGAGCTTTTCACGGTAGAGCAGCACCTCACGCTTGGCGTTAAGCTCTGCACCTGCGCTCTCACGCTGTACTTTAAGGCTCACTTCACGCTCTATCTCGCTTTTGTGCCTTGCAAAGCTCACCGTTTCCTCGTCGGCTATCTTCTTTTTGTATTTTGCAGCCTCCTGCTCAGCGCTGCCGGTTATCTGTGCAGCCTTTTGCCTGCCTGCCCCCAGCACCGCCTCACGGAAGGATTCAAGTCTTTTATTCTCGGTCATAATTATCTCCCAAGGGTAATCTCTTACCTCTTACTTCTTATATCTTACCTCTAAACGCCCACTGCTTCTCTGAGATAACGGCTTATAGCCGCAGTAACGTCTGTTTCTGCGTGCCTGTCGGGTATCTCGGTTATAAGGGGGGTAGCACGCTCGAGCTTGTATTTGCTGACAAGCTCACTGCAGCACTTTACCGCCTCGGGTGTCATGAGTATTATGCCTATGTCGCTTTTCTCCATGGCGCTGCTCAGAGCCTGAGCGGTCTCCTGCTCGCCGTGAACTACCACGCCGTCTATCCCCGCAAGGCGCATACCCATCTGGGTGTCAAGATTGTCACTTATAAGGTAGAGCTTCATAATATCATCAGCCCCCGTGTTATGTGTTACGAAATGCCAATAGCCTTGCCCACGTTGGAAATGATAAGGATAGCGATGAGCAGACCGTAAAGAGCGATACCTTCACCAAGAACAACGAAGATAAGTGACTTAACGAATGCATCGGGGTTCTCGCTTGTAGCGCCGATAGCTGCGGAAGCGCCCGATGAAACTGCGATACCGGAGCCTACGCAGGCAAGACCAACTGCAAGAGCTGCACCAAGGTAGCCCATACCTGCACCTGTTGAGAGAGCTGCTGTAACGCTGCCTGCCTCGTCAGCTGCAAATACCAGCTTGCCTATCGGCACGAGTATGGAAAGACCCATAACGCCGAAGAATGTGCAAAGGTTGCCGATGAATGCCTTCTTGGGGCTGCCGCCGTTTTTGATCCTCTTAGCCATGAGCATAAAAGGCACCATGAGCAGCACAACTACGATAAGGGGTAAAATAAATATCAACATAACAAATTCCTCCAAATATCAAATATCGTCTTTTAAAAGCTCAGAAGTTATCGGAACATATTCCTTGCCGCCGCTTAAGTAGAAACGGGAGAATATCTCGTAGAACTCGAGCCTGATTATCTGAATGGCAACTATCATGCCCTCCATAGCCATAACGAAGAGGTTGCCTATAACGAACACTATCGGCTTGCCGACCTTGCTCATGCCCTCCATAAGGGTCATGACCACGAGCATCATGCCGGCATGGCTCATTACGAAGCCGCCCACACGCAGGAATGACATGGTGTTTGAGATGTATGAAAGCACGAACTCGAACATCTCAAAGAAGTTCTCAACAATAAAGCCGCCGACTGTCATCTTGTCATCATGCTCTGAGAGCTTCCACTGCCTGTATTTTGCAAATATCGCAAAAGGCACACGGCAGAATATGCAAAGTGCGGGTATCACTATCAGGAATATCACAAACGCTGTGCTCATGACTTCCATATCGAGCATCATAGTCGATACCACCGCAAATACTATCGAGCCGTAGAAGATAAGCCCGCATATGCCGTTTGCGCCGAACACCGCACTCTCGATGTCTTTTCTTTTGAACGATGTGAAGATGTTTATAAGCATCGAAACAACTATCAGGAATATACCGATGCCCACAGCCGTGAAGAGTATGAAGTTGGTACTCTCAAACGCCCTCAGCGGCAGGAAGTCAATGCCTGCATCTTCAAACACAGGGTCGAGCAGGTCTTCTATACCGAACACCGAACCGTAAAGTGTACCGAATATCATCGAGCAGATACCGCAGCGAAGCATTATGCCGCCCATATCCTTGCTTAGCTTCTTTGCAACAGGTATGGATAACAGCGCTATCAAAAAGCCCTGACCCAGATCACCGAACATTATACCAAACAGCAGCGAATATGTAAGCGCCACGAACGCCGTCGGGTCAAACCCGCCGTATGTCGGCAGACCGTACATACCCACAAGCATCTTGAACGGGCGTGTGAGCAAGCCGTTTTTGAGTATGGTCGGCGGCTTGCAGCCCGAGTCGCTGTCGGGCGGGAGGAATGTTACTTCCATATCTCTGCCCCTGAAAGCATCCTCCAGCTTGTCCTTATCCTTTTTGGGTATAAAGCCCTTTATCAGGAACTTGTCCTTGAGCGTTCCCGCCTTGCGGCGCAGGGTGAATGCACCCTTTAAGTATCTCAGCTTTTCGCAGGCATCTGCCAGCTCTGCTCTGTATTTGTCAGAAAGCTCGCTTATCTGCTGCTCGGTGAGCATCAGGTCTTTTCTGCCCTGCTCTATCTCCTTTTGCAGCTCGGCGTGCGCCTGAGATGCGCTGCCCTTTACGAAGTCGGGTATCCTTGTGCGCTCAAAGAAAAGCGTCTTGAATATCTCGTCTATCTCTTCCTTTTCAGTCTTGGGACATACATACATTCCGTATGTGAATGTCAGGTCCTGGTCAAACTCAAAGAAGAAGAAGTTCCTCTCAAAGTATTCGAGCTTGCGCACGTTGTCACTTGGCAGCCGCCCGAAGCGGACGCTTATGTATTCGAGCTTAAACAGCCTCGAAAGATCCTCCTCCATGCCCTTTAAGTGGGCGGTCTGGACGCTTGCCTCGCTTCTCTGGGCTATGTGCTTATCAAGCTCATTCCTCTTAGTGTCGAGTTTGCTGTAGTGCTCGTATATCTTCTTGTACAGCTCCTCGAATTCCTCGGGCGTGGTAAGCGTGCATCGGCTCTTGTCGCCCTTTTCATGCTCACAGTCAAGCCCTATACACAGCCCCGAGAATTTTTTCAGTATCGGTGAATACGGGTTTTTCTCGTTTAAAGGCTTGTACCCCCCCGACGAGCGTGAGAAGCCCTCCTCCATATGAAAGCTCCCGCTTTCGAGCAGCGCCGCTATCGCCTCATCAAGCTGCGGCAGCGTGCCGTTTATATTCACCAGCTCCATTTTTTCGGTAGCCAAAAAAACACCCCTCTTTCACAATGCAAAATACATTATTTACACTGCCAGCTGTGCCTCTATCTCGGAGAGGTCGGCTTTGTAGCGTATGCCCTCTATGATGTGGGTCAGGTTGGCAGTTTCGATGTCGCATATCATCATAAATGCAAACAATGCCGCAGCCGCAGACGATGTCAGCTCTATCATGTGCCTTACCGCCTTTATCCTCGCCCGTGCGTTTCGTGACTCTATGGTCTGCTCGGGGTCGTTGTTGCGGTAGACGGATCTGTCCATTATCTGCTCCATATCCTCCGCCTCGTCGCAGGCGTAGACCTCACGCATCTTTGCAATGCCTATCCTCGAAAACGGCAGGCTGCGCTTTTCTATCTCGTCCTTGTCAAGTGCGAAGTATTTCTTCATTCGGTAGGCATTGGTGTAGTTTATAAGGTCTGCATCTGTGCCTACGAGCCGCTCTATCTCCTTGTACTCGGTCTCTGTCAGCTCTTTTTTGGCAGCATCGAGCACGCTCTTGTAGTAATGCACCCTCAGCGCCCTCTCACCCCTTGCAAGCTCGGGCTCGCTGCCGTCTTTCGGCATTATGCGCTTTAAGGGCTTGTAATACTCAGTCTTTTTAAGATGAGTGAGTATCTCCTCAAAACTGTGGCAGGACGCAAGCCCCAAAAGGTCGAGCTTTGAATACTCTGTCATATACCCGGGAACGGATGCAAGATATTCCTCGTTCATTCCCGCCTCATACATATGCAGAAAGTTTATAAGCTGGAAGGTCTCAGCCTTCTTTATGTAGAACCTGAAAAACTCATACCTGTCAAGCTGCTGGAATTTTATAAGCCGCCTGTATGTCAGAAACGTTTCTTTCTTTATAAGCTGCTCGAGATACCCTCTGTGTATCGTCGATGGCTCAACGTCTATCAGCAGGTCGTGAAAGCGCTTTAGCCCTTTTAAGTAATCGCAAAGCTCTGCTATGCTCTGCCTGTTAGTCATCTCACGGTAATCGGCTTCGGTAAGCGCTGTGCCGAATACTGTTCTTATTTTAGCCACTGTTGCATCAAAGCCCATACAGCACAGTTACCCCCTTCAGATGTAAGATATAAGATGTAAGAGCGCCTTACTTTACAGTGTATATGCTGCTTACTATGTTTTTGACCATTTCACTCTCGTGAGCAGTGAAATATTCATCTAAGGCAGCTTTCTTTTCACTTTTGTATGCCTCGCCCGAGGCTCTTGCCTCCTCGGTGGCATCGGTTATCTGCCTGTCGCTGCCTGCCTTAAGCTCTGAGAGCTTCTTTGAGTTATCCTCACGCACGGCACTCACCTGCCCTGCTGCCTGCTCCTTAAGCTCGTCCGCCTGCTGCTGTGCCTGCTGAACCAGCTTTTTTGCCTCATCGTCTATTGCTATAAGCTCACTGATAAGCTCCATACCTCGCACCCCCATTTGTAATGCATTGTGCATTGATATTTAATCAATAATTATAAGAAGTATATCTCAAAAATGTTAATGACGTATGAACATTGATAGTGCATT
Source organism: Ruminococcus sp. (assembly GCA_017544125.1). Classification (GTDB taxonomy): domain Bacteria; phylum Bacillota; class Clostridia; order Oscillospirales; family Ruminococcaceae; genus NK3A76. The sequence goes on from JAFYET010000028.1 coordinate 6,115, forward strand.
TTTGAAACATTGCAGAGTGCATAAAAATGCGTCTGAATTTTATGCCAATATGCCTAAAAAGTGCGGCTTGTTCATCAAAAGTTTGCTTATTCTTACCCCCTTTCTGCCCTTGACAAACGGTCAAAAAAGTGGTATAGTTGTATTTGTCATAAATACATCTGTTTTCGGGAGGTAGACTGATGGCGGCAAAAGACAGCGGCGGAAGGCTCGTTGTGGTAAGCACCGAGGTGCTGCCCGACATAGTGCTCAAGGTGCTTGAAGCAAAGAGCATGAGGGCACGGGGCGAGGCGGCTTCATCGGCTGAAGCGTGCCGTGCTGTGGGCATTTCAAGAAGCGCATACTATAAGTATAAAGACTGCGTGTGGGGCTATGAGGAGCAGCTGACTAACTCTATCATCTCTCTCTACCTTGTACTGAGAGACGAAAAGGGCGTGCTGTCATCTATCATCAAGGGCTTGTATGAGCTTGGAATGAACATACTCACGATAAATCAGAATATCCCCGTTGATTCAGTGGCTTCGGTAACGGTGTCGTGCAGGTTTGAAAAAGGCACTATCGAGGCAGGGGCGCTCAAAGCTGCCTTAAAGGACATCGACGGCGTGGTAGACGTTAAAATAATTTCAGGAGAATAGAAAGGATCATAACAAATGGCAAAGGGAAATGTAGCGGTAATAGGATACGGTGTTGTAGGCTCGGGTCCTGTCGAGCTTATTGAGAAGAACTTGGAGTCTATAAATCACAAGACAGGCAGGGAGTGTGATATAAAATATATCCTCGACCTGAGAGACTTCCCCGACTCACCCTATGCCGACAGAATGATAAAGGATTTTGAGATAATACTCAACGACCCCGAGATAGAGGTAGTAGCAGAAGTTGTAGGCGGCAAGACATTCGCTTACGACTACACAAAGCGCCTTCTCTCGGCAGGAAAGAGCGTTGTTACATCTAATAAGGAGCTTGTTGCCTGCAAGGGCGCAGAGCTTTTGGAGATAGCAAGACAGCATCAGTGCAACTACCTCTTTGAAGCATCTGTCGGCGGCGGCATACCGATAATCAGACCTCTGAACAAGTGCCTTGCAGGTAATGATATACTCCAGGTGTGCGGTATACTTAACGGCACTACCAACTTCATACTCACAAAGATGATAAGAGAGCAGATGCCATTCGACGAGGCGCTCAGGCTCGCACAGAAAAACGGCTATGCCGAGGCTGACCCCACAGCAGATATCGAGGGTATCGATGCTCAGAGAAAGATATGCATCTTAGGCTCGCTGGTTTACGGCAGGCACATCTACCCCGAAATGGTCCATCACTCGGGCATATCGGGCATAACCCTTGATGATGTTGAGTATGCCGAGAACGCAGGCTACGGCATCAAGCTCATAGGCTCGGTAAAGAAAGTAGCTGACGACAAGCTGGCAGTTATCGTATGCCCGAGGCTCGTTCCCAAGACAAACCTGCTCTCAAATGTTGACGATGTTTACAACGCTATCGCAGTTACAGGCGACGGCGTAGGCGATGTGCTCTTCTACGGCAGGGGCGCAGGCAAGCTGCCCACCGCATCGGCAGTTGTCGGCGATATAATCGACTGCTTAAAGCACCGCCACACAGTTCTCGCACTCACATGGAAGGACAGCGAGAATGCCGACTTCATCGTACCCTACAAGCAGGTAGAGACTTCGATGTACGTGCGCATAAAGGCAGACAATGCCGAAAGCTTAAAGCCCGCACTCTCCGAGATGTTCGGCTCGCTCATCTACCTTGAAAGGGCAGCAAGACAGGACAACGAGCTTGCATTCATCACCCCCGCAATGAAAGAAGCTGACATCGACGCAAACCTGACTATCCTCTCCCACTCGGCAGAGATAGCAAGCAAGATAAGGCTGCTTTGATTTAGAGGTAAGAGTTAAGAAGTAAGAAGTAAGAGATACGCCGCTCCGTTCGGGGCGGCGTTTTGTGTGGAGCATAGGATAGTTTACACTTGCAAATTGGGATATGTGGGTCAATACAAAGTGTAGGGAAGCGCATAGCCGAAGGGGCGTGGGTGGCGCTGGTATCAACTGCGTTGATACCCAGAAAGCCC
>JAFYET010000308.1 GCA_017544125.1 Ruminococcus sp.
GGCTATATCGTGTATCGCCCCTGCCTCTGCACGGTAGGCGGTTATCCTGCCTGCTATGACCTCACCTATGCCGTCAACGTTCATAAAGTCGCCGAGGGTGGCTTTATTTATGTCCATAGGGTAAGCCGCTGTATCGGAAGAAGCCTCGTCAGCAGTAACCGAAGCAGCAATGCTGCTCATTGAATCAATGGCGGTGCGCTTGGTGCTGCTCTCGCTGCCACTCTCGGTATGCTGATAGAAAAGCACAGCGCCCGTTATGAACATCGCAGCCGCAGCTATGAGCGATGCTGTTTTTATAACGGCTTCCTTACCCGGCAAATCAAGCGCCCCCTGTTTACAAAACTGTCCGCATAATGCGGACGGTGGTTGTTTATTACCTTACAGAAATGACTCTCCTCTTGCACACCCCGGCGCATTTGCCGCAGCTTGTGCAGAGCATATAGTCTACCTCGGCGTGGTTGTTTTCTACCTTTACAGCGTGCTCAGGGCATACCCTCTCGCACTGGCGGCAGCCGATACAGCCGTTTTTGCAGGCGGCAAGGGTATTCTTTGCGCTGTCCTTTGACATACAGTTATAGTCTACCTTATTGGTGACGGGGCGCACAGCGATAAGCCCGTTAGGGCACTCACGCACGCATATGCCGCAGCCCACGCATTTGCGCTCATCAACCACGGCAATGCCGCCTTTTATGCTGATAGCCCCCTGGGGGCAGACCTTTATACAGTCGCCAAGCCCCAGGCAGCCGGATGTGCATTTTTTAAAGCCGCTGTAAAAAATCTCAGCCGCAGCGCAGCTTTTTACTCCCTCAAAGTCATACTTGACCGTGGCAGCTTCGCAGTCGCCCTTACAGCGCACTACTGCCTTTTCAGGCACGCTCTCGCCTGCATCAACGCCCATTACTTCTGATATGGCAGCGGCTGCCTCAGCGCCGCCTGTTTTGCAAAGATTTAGTGCTGCGCCCTCATTCACAACGGCGGAGGCATAGCCCTCACAGCCTGAAAAGCCACAGGCACCGCAGTTTATCCCCGGGAGAGCGGCGGATATCTTTTCCACCCGCTCATCGGTCTTGACATAGAATATCTTAGATGCCGCAGCAAGCAGCACCCCCGCCCCCAGCCCGAGGGCAGAGAAGAATATTATCGGTTCGATGATCGACATTAAAACACCTCATGTTTACCTTAACTAAACTATACCAGCAAAGCCCATAAAGCTAAGCGAGACTATCGCCGCTGCCACAAGGGTAGCAGGAACGCCCTTGAAGGTCTCGGGGATATCCGAGGTCTCAAGGCGTATGCGCACGCCCGCAAAGAGCACCAGCGCCAGCGTAAAGCCAAGCCCTGTGCCGAGGGAGTTTACAAGGCTCTGAGCTAAAGTATATTTCTTGTCAACATTGGTTATAGCTGCACCCAGCACCGCACAGTTGGTGGTGATAAGGGGCAGATACACGCCAAGGGACTTATACAAAGGCGGTATAAAGCGCTTTATAGCCATTTCAGCCAGCTGAACAAATAGGGCTATAACAAGAATGAACGCCACCGTCTTCAAATACTGCGCATCTATCCTGCCAAGCAGTATATACACGGGGTATGTGACAAGGGAAGCGAAAAACATTACAAACACTACCGCAAGCCCCATGCCTACAGAGCTTTTGAGCTGCTTTGAGGTGCCGAGGAATGCGCATATGCCCATAAACTGCGAAAGCACCACGTTATTGATAAGCGAAGCGCCTATAAGTATCATCACAAGCTCTTTCATGCCTTAGCAGCCTCCTCTCCGGTGCAGGAAGCCTTTTCGGCGGCATTCTTTTTACAAAGCGATGCCGAGGGGCAGCCCTCGCAGCCTATCTCGGCGGGGGGTTTTCTTTTAGCTATCTTATTAACTACAGCTATTATCACACCAAGGGTAAAGAACCCGCCCGCAGGCATTATGAATATGAGCATGGGCTTTGCCGAAAGGTCACCTATCTTCATGCCGAAGAAGCAGCCTGAGCCTATTATCTCACGCACGCTGCCCATCAGAAACAGCGCCAGCGTAAAGCCAAGCCCCATGCCCAGCCCGTCAAGAGCCGAGCGCAGCACGCCGTTCTTGCTGGCAAAGACCTCGGCACGCCCGAGGATTATACAGTTTACCGTGATAAGCGAGAGGAATATGCCCAGTGATGCGTAAAGCTCAGGCAGATAGCCCCTCATAAGAAACTCGATGAGCGTTACAAAGCCCGCTATTATGACGATAAACGAGGGCAGGCGCACCGAGTCGGGTATAACACGCTTTAAGAGGGATATGACTACATTTGAGCAAACCAGCACAAATGTGGTGGCAAGCCCCATGCCTATGCCGTTTTTGGCAAGGGTGGTAACAGCGAGGGTCGGGCACATACCGAGCATGGTGACGAAAACGGGGTTTTCCTTTATTATGCCCTTTGTAAGCTCGCCTGAGAGCGTTTTCTTTTGGCTCACTTGAATATCTCCCCCTTATTTTCTTCAAATACATCATGGGCAAGGGCAATGCCCTTTTTGAGCCCCTTTGAGGAATAGGTAGCCGAGGTGATATTGTCAACATCCTCAACGGCATTGTTGTTATCCAAATTTTTGTACTTTTTCAGATAATCACCCTCAGAGACCTTTGAGCCGAGACCGGGAGTGTCGGTATTTGAGATAAAGCCCACACCGAGTATTATGCCGGACTTATCTACCGCAGCAACAAAGTGCAGCCCGCCTGTCGAGTAGCCGTCCTCGGTAAGCTCAATAAAGCATATCTCACGCTCTTTATCGACTATGACAGAGTTTACCTCATCATAGCCGAAGGTGACGGGCTTGCCGTCATCGAGCAGCATCTCGTATTCGCCATCGCCTGCGGCATCGTCACAGGCTTTTATCAGCTTTGCTGTGAGAACGCCCGTATCGTCAACATATGTGGCATCGTAAGCCAGTGCCAGCAGACCGCTGACCGCTGCGCATATAAGGGTAAGCACCAGCGGCGGCAGTATATATCGTTTTATCATTTTGACTCCTTATTTTCCTTTGGGTATTTTGCTATGGGCGAGCGCTTTACCGTTGCCATATCTATAAGAGGGGTGATTATATTCATAAGAAGTATCGAGAATGACACGCCCTCGGGGTAATTGGCATAAAACCTTATAACGCAGGTGAGCGCACCGCAGCCTATGCCGAATATGAGCTTGCCCTCGGTGGTTATGGGGGTGGTGACATAGTCGGTAGCCATAAAGAAAGCCCCGAGAATAAGCCCGCCCGCAAGCACCTCATAAATACCGTCATGACCGAGTATGGCAGAAAGCCCGAACACCGTGCCGATAAAGGCTATGGGTGCGGCAGGGTTTATCACCCTTCTTGCGATAAGGTAGAGAGCGCCCACAAGAAGTGCCGCCTTGCAGGTCTCGCCGAGGCAGCCGCCCACATTGCCGAGGAAGAGCTTTGAATAGCTCTCTGTACCCGTCACAAGCGGGGTAGCGCCTGTTTCTACCGCCTTATCGTCATAAAAAGGCACAGCCCAGTTTGACATAGCAGCGGGGAATGAGAGCATAAGCACTATCCTGCCGACTATGGCGGGGTTTGCGAAGTTATGCCCGAGACCGCCGAAGAGCTGCTTTGCGACTACTATCGCCACGAACACGCCGATAAACGCCTTGAAAAAGGATATAGTCACAGGCAGGTTGAATGCCAGCAGCATTCCCGTAACGGCGGCTGAGAGGTCGGAAACGGTGCTCTCACGCCTCATAACGAGGTTGCACAGCCGCTCGAGAGCCATAGCGCTTATCATACAAAAGCCCGTGAGCATAAGCGCCCTGCCGCCGAAGATAATGCCTGATGCGAGCATTGCGGGTATAAGCGCAATTATGACATCGGTCATTATCTTTGAGGTCGATGCACTTCCCCGCTCGTGTGGGGATGCGGTAACTGTCAGGTTTTCCATTTACTTCTCCCCTCCGTTTGCTTTTCTTAACACCAGTGCCTTGGCAAGCTGGTGCTTTGCTGCCAGGTCACGCCTTGCGGGGCATACATATGAGCAGGCACCGCAGTTCATGCACAGGTTTACCTTTAGCTTTGTAAGGCGCTCTCTGTCCTTTTTGTCATATGCCTTTTCAAGCTCTGTGGGCATAAGCCCCATAGGGCAGGCATTTATGCACCTGCCGCAGCGTATGCAGGCGGTCTGCCTGTTATTCTCTATATACTTTTTATCCCGTATAGGTTCAGAGAAAGCCAGCAGGGCGTTGGTCGTCTTTATA
>JAFYET010000309.1 GCA_017544125.1 Ruminococcus sp.
AAGAGAACTCCCGCTTGTTGTAACGAGCCGCAGCGCCCTGCGTGGCGAGATAGAGGAATGGCTCAAATGCCCTGTTTCGGAGCTTGATATCGTATCGACATTTAATCTTATCGACAATGTAGCACCGCTTGCAGAGCGAGGTATCGCCTGCGTTCTGTGCGTTGAGGGCGCTGTGGATATGTTTGACCCCGCACGCTTTGCGTTTCGTCCGCTGAAACCCGAGCTTTCCATGACTTCTGTGCTTGCGTGGAAGAAGCTGAGCCCGTATGCAGGGGCAGCGGGGAAGTTTTTGGAGTATATCAAAACTTATCAGAACGTTGAATGACTTATTATGAGCTTTTTGGTATCATTGGGAGGATAGTTTAAATGGAATTAAAAACACTTGATGCAAAATTGTCTGTCTGCAAAGTTGCAGACGTTTCAGACATTGACCTTTCAGCGGATATTTATTTTATCGGAAAAACAGACAAAGAACTGTCGCTTGTGTGCAGGACGGAAGATACTCCGAAAAACACCGCAGAATGCAGCGACGGGTGGAGGGGATTCCGTATCCAGGGGATCCTCGATTTCTCGTTGATCGGTATCCTTTCTAAGATATCAGGCATCCTCGCAGAGAACAAGATCGGCATATTTGCCGTTTCAACATATAATACCGATTACATTCTTGTGAAGGAAGAAAACTTTAGCAAAGCATTGGAAGCACTCGCTTCGGAAGGATATACGATCGTGTAATACAGTTATGCCAAAACTATACATTCTGAGCATACCAAAGTATAAAATATAAGCATTTTACATATTGAGAAATCTATGCTATAATGAGTACAGAACAAAAAAACTGTACTCATTTTCTTTTTGCGGAGGTTATGATATGAAAGTGACGATACCCGAAATAACCGACAAGGAGCTTGCCGACTTGCTGAAAAGCTCGGGAATGACTAATGACGAGATAAAGTTATTCACTGAAAGCTGCGGCAACTGCGTCGAAAAGGTGCGGCTGCTGCGCAAGACAAGAAACTCTCTGCTTGATACAATACACGAAAAGCAGGCTCTTCTTGATAAACTTGATAATTTGATATGGAATATAGAACACGGAGGTGCGACATGAAAAAGCTGTTATTACTTATAGTATTATGCGGCTGTATGACCGTGTTTACAGCCTGCGGAGATTCAGAAAACGGCTCATCACAACAAACGTCACCCACCAAACAGGAGCAGACATCAGACAGCAAAGCTAATGAAAGCGAGCCTTATGACGACAAAAAAGAAACGGCAGACAATAAGCTGAAACTATCCGTCAACGGCACGGAGCTTACCGCAACGCTTGAAAATAACAGCTCGGCTCAGGCTTTGACGGAGCTTTTGAAACAGGGCGATATCACAATAGATATGAGCGATTACGGCAATTTTGAAAAGGTAGGTGATCTGCCGCAGAGCCTGCCGACGAATGATGAAAATATCACAACCGTTCCGGGCGATATTATTCTTTATCAGGGCGGAAAGATCACGATATATTATGCCGAGAATACATGGGATTTTACAAAGCTCGGGCATATCGACAACATCACTCAGCAGGAATTAAAGGCGATACTGGGCGACGGCGATGTGACAGTCACGTTCTCAAATTAAATAAACGGAGGTATCATTATGACAAACGAAATGCTGACTTTAACACAGGAATGGGACAAGACTTTTCCGCAGTCTGACAAGGTAGAACACAAGAAAGTGATTTTCCATAACCGCTATGGCATAACCCTTGCGGCAGATATGTATACTCCTAAGAATGCCGAGGGCAAACTCCCTGCGATAGCTGTCTGCGGGCCTTTCGGGGCTGTCAAGGAGCAGTGCAGCGGGCTGTATGCGCAGACACTTGCCGAGCGTGGTTTCCTCACTATTGCATTTAACCCTTCGTTCACGGGCGAAAGCGGCGG
>JAFYET010000310.1 GCA_017544125.1 Ruminococcus sp.
CGGGCAGAAGTAAAATATGTAAATCGCAGCACCCCGGGATATGATCCCGGGGCGTTTACGATAAAGGAGTTGAGATGATTGATTAGTGTGGGATTCTTTTCTGAAATGAATATTACTGCTCATAATGACGGAAGTGTAAAAGATTACATCTGCGAAAAAGTAGACTACGACAAAAGTTTAATTATCAAATATCTAAGCTCTTTTTCACGTTATGCGGTTTGTCCGAGATATACAATTGATTGCGTTACGGGAGAAACTATATCTTCGTGTTTTAGAGTATATGATGACGGAGAATACTGTTGGCCGGATTTTTTGATATATCACATTGAAAAGTATAATATAAAGCTTCCGCAAGATTTTATAAACAGAATACAAGCCAAAACCGCCCAGCAATAAGCGTTTTTCTTATCCCCACCCATAATTATGCATTATGCACTATGCATTATGCATTAAAAAAGACCCCCTCACGGAAGGTTGCAGTTTCCGTGAGGGGAGTCCTTTATTAGGTGGTCGTTATGGTCAGTTAAAGTAATTTGCTATTTTTTGCCGCTGAGTTTTTTCATTATAGATAAAGCATCTATAACATTTACCGACTTGTCGCTGTTGTAGTCGGCAAGGGTCAGCTGAGCCTTTGTGAGCTTCTGCTTGCCCGATGAATACTTCATTATCATCAGCGCATCGGTTATGTCGAGCTTGTCGTTGCCGCTCACATCGCCCTTTACCGTCTTTTTCTCGGCTTCCTTGCGGGTGACGGTAACGGTGTATACCCGCTTGACACCGCTCGGTGCGGTAACTGTCACCTTGATGGTGTTTTTGCCTACTTTCAGTGTCTTGCTGCCTGTGCCGCTTAGCTTTGCGCCGCTGTCGCTTGTGGCAGCGTTTATCTTAACACTTGTTACCGTGTTTGCAACTGTCAGCTTGTAATCCTGCGTATACTTGTCAAATGCGGGAGATATCTTCTGCCCCTTGACAGATAAGCTCTTCAGGTAGTTATTGTTGTTGTTCTCGCTGCCCGGCTTGTAGCATACCGTGTCGGGCATATTGTTGTAAACGTGTATCTTGAATTCCATAGCCGATGCCAGCACCTTTTCGGAGTAGGCGTTTTTGAGCGATACCGCTTCTGTCGCCTGACCGAATATGCAGGTCATGTACTGGTGGAAGAACAGCCCGTTGCCGCCGTCTGCTACGTCAAATTTCTGTAAATACAGCGTGTCCTGCTCCTTTGATATGTAGCCTGTGCCTAAGAATATAGCACCGCCGACTATCGACTTGTACTGGTTGGTCCAGGGGAGCATATATGTGGGGTTGGTGGTCATGGCATACTTGCAGCCCATCTGTGCGGCTGTGAGCTTTGCTGTGGCAAAAGCCTGCACGTCAAAGAAGTTGTAATACCCCTCATACCCGGGCGTGGTGCCCAGCGACTGGGGTGCGCCCGATACGCCCTGCTCGTTTCTGCACCTTGCGGCAAGGTGATAGGGTGAAACGCCCGATTGCTTTGCAGCGTCCATAAATGTCTGCGCATAGCTGTATTTAACGCCCGTGTCGGGTGCGGTGAAGCTGCCCTTCATAAAGGTGTCGGAAAGTATAGCCTTAACGCCGTCAATGTTATGTACGCTCGGGTTGTAAGAAAGGTTTTCAAACATGAAGATGTTTGTATCATCAAGGAAATTGCGGGGGTCAAGGTAGTAGGCGATTATCTCATCGGATGCCTGCACCCAGCTGCCGTCAAGCCCGTACCATGTGCCGGTGGCAGGGTCGTAAGCGCCCTCTTTCATCGACTTCCATGAATCC
>JAFYET010000311.1 GCA_017544125.1 Ruminococcus sp.
AAGAAGGACGTTATCATCTCCGGCGGCGAGAACCTCTACCCCGTGCAGATAGAAGACTTCCTGCGTGCTCACCCGGCTGTCAAGGACGTGGCAGTAATAGGTCTGCCCGACAAGAGGCTTGGCGAGATAGCAGCAGCTATCATCTCTATCAAGGAAGGCATGGAATGCTCGGAGGAGGAGATAAACAACTTCTGCGGCAAGCTGCCCAGGTATAAGAGACCGCATAAGATAATATTGCAGACGTTCCGAGAAACCCCACAGGCAAGATCGAAAAGCCCAAGCTCAGAAAGATATACTGCGGCGAGAGCTTAGTTGAGCAGCAGATAAAGAGCTGATAATGAGGAATACGGCGTATGGCTTTTATCGGGATTTCACTGCTGTTTTTGATTCTGCTGGCGGCGGTGGCCGTGGCTGTGATAGCAGGAGTAGTGCTTATAATCATAGGCACTAGGCTTATAAAAGATCCTGAGCGAAAAAAGCTCGGTGTTACATTAAGAATAGTTGGGTATTTGGTTTCTATACCTACTGTCTCGCTTGCCATTATAATAGCTGCGGCTTTTATGATGTCAGGCACAAAATAAAGGAGTTGAAGTAATGACAAATTCATACGAAAGCCCGTTCTGTACAAGATATGCAAGCGAGGAAATGCAGTTTGTATTCTCGGCAGACAAGAAATTCACAACATGGCGCAGACTTTGGGTGGCTCTTGCAAGGGCTGAGATGAAGCTCGGTCTGCCTGTCACCAAAGAGCAGGTGGAAGAGCTTGAAGCAAATATCGACAACATTGACTACGAGGTAGCAAAAGCCCGTGAAAAGGTAGTAAGGCATGACGTTATGAGCCATGTTTACGCCTACGGTCAGGTGTGCCCCAACGCAAAGGGTATTATCCACTTAGGCGCAACAAGCTGCTATGTGGGCGATAATACAGATATAATCATCATGCGTGATGCGCTGAAGATAATCAAGAGAAAGCTGCTCGGCGTTATCAAGAACCTTTCGGAATTCGCAGCAGAGTATAAGTCACTCCCCTGCCTTGCATACACCCACTGCCAGCCCGCACAGCTGACCACCGTCGGCAAGAGAGCGACCCTCTGGTGCAACGAGCTGCTCTATGACCTCGAGCGTATCGACTATGAGATGAAGAGCCTTAAAATGCTCGGCTCTAAGGGCACAACAGGCACACAGGCTTCCTTCGTTGAGCTCTTTGAGGGCGACAGTGCAAAGGTAAAGGAGCTTGAGCGCCTTATCGCCGAAGAGATGGGCTTTGACGGCGTTGTTCCCGTTTCGGGGCAGACATATTCGAGAAAGATAGATTCATTCGTTGTTCAGGCTCTGGCAGGCATAGCTCAGAGTGCGAGCAAGTTCTCAAATGATATACGCCTTCTCCAGTCCTTCAAGGAAATTGAGGAGCCCTTTGAGAAAAACCAGATAGGCTCTTCCGCTATGGCATATAAGCGCAACCCCATGAGGTCTGAAAGAATAACATCACTTTCAAGATATGTGATGGTAGATGTGCTTAACCCCTACTTCACAGCAGGTACTCAGTGGTTTGAGAGAACCCTTGATGACTCGGCAAACAAGAGAATATCTGTAGCTGAGGCTTTCCTCGGCACAGATGCTATACTCAACATCATGCTCAATGTTACCAAGGGTCTTGTAGTTCATGAGAAGATAATCGAGAGGCGTGTTATGGCTGAGCTTCCCTTTATGGCGACCGAGAATATCATGATGGACGCTGTAAAGAAGGGCGGCGACAGACAGGAGCTTCACGAAAAGATAAGAGAATACTCAATGATCGCAGGCTCGAACGTTAAGGATAAGGGTCTTGAAAACAACCTTTGTGACCTTATTCTTGCTGACCCCATGTTTATGATAAGCAAAGAGGAAATGGACGCTATCATGAAGCCCATAAACTTCATAGGCAGATGCCCCGGTCAGGTAGATGAGTTCATAGCCGAGTGCGTTAAGCCCGTACTCGATGAAAACGGCATAACCGAATCGGAAGATGCCGAAATAAATGTCTAACCCCTTAAAAACGATTGGAGGAAAAAATGAAGCTAAGAAGAATCACGACATTTGCTCTCTCGCTCGTTGCAGCGGCAGCGGCAGTGTCGGGTGCGAATAACTTTAAGCCGATAACAGCCTACGCTGCCAAGGACGAGATAGTTCATCACGACGGCAACGCCTATGAGATACCCGGCGTTGAGGCTAAGGTCAAGGCACAGGCAAACGGAACAGTTACTCTCAGCTGGAACGAAGTTCTCGAGGCTGACAGGTATGCGGCATATAAGATAAGCGGCGATAATAATGAGAACCGTGAGCTTATAGGCTATACCACCGACACCAGCTTCACCTTTACAGGTGTTGAGGGCGGCAGGGTGAATACCTTCTCGATCGTTTCAGAAAAGCAGCTTGATGGTGATAACTACACCAACGGCGCTCCCTGTGAGATAAACGTTACTCAGCCGCTGTATGCGCCCGTGTTCTCGCTCACAGCATATTCCCAGAGCGTAAGGATAACCTGGAAGGAATCCGTAGGCGCTACCGGCTACCGTATCTATACCTATGACCCAGTAGCCAAGAAGTATACGAGGATACATAATTCCTACGGCACAACAAGGGCATACAATGTCAAGAACCTGACCCCTGCGACTAATTATACATTCGTTGTAAGGGCTGTAAGCAACGCCTCGGGCAGCAATAAGGCTGATGACAAGATGGCACCCAGGCAGACGGTAACTACAAAGTGCATAACCCCCGAGTTCACATCTCTTAGTAACGTGACAAACAACGTCACCTTCAAGTGGAAGACCTCGGGCGATGTGGGCGGCTATCAGATATGGCTGCGTGACAATGACACACAGGGCAGCAGCTATAAGAAGCTCGGCAATATATCTGCCAAGAAAACAGCACTTACTACAAACAAGAACATAACCTTCGGCAAGAACTACAGCTTCAAGCTCAGAAGCTATAAGAAGGTTGACGGCAAGTGGGTGTACAGCGACTGGTCAACAGTAAAGAGCACCTACACAGGCATAAAGACCCCCGAGATAACAAGCCTCGCCACATCGGGTCCTAACATCGACATCAGCTGGTCGGCTTCTGACAGCAACATCAAGGGCTATCAGCTTTGGATGAAGGCTGCAAATTCCACAAAATATGTCAAGCTCGGCAATATATCAGCAAAGAAGCTGACAGCATTCTTCAGCGACGGCGTGCCTGCAAGCACAAATGTAAAGCTGAGAATGAGGGCTTACAGAAAGATAAACGGCGCATGGGTATACAGCCCCTGGTCAAAGGTAAAGCAAATGACCACAGGCGCTATGCCCCTTGCCAAGACATATAAGATAGTTCTTGACCCCGGTCACCTCAAGGGCGGCAACGCCGCAGGCAATGACTACGACAACGAGTGGTACGGCTACAGCGAGGCTACCATGAGCCTTACCCTTGCTAAGTATATGAGAACATACCTCGAGGGCTACGGCTTTGAAGTACAGCTCACAAGAGAGACCGACAAGGCATGGAACCTTGACCTTAACGACAGAGGCAAAATGGCAAAGGGCGCTGACTTCTTCCTCTCGCTGCACTCAAATGCAGCAGGCGAAAGCGCACAGTCGGTTTACTCCTATTGCAGCGTTGACGGCAAGTCTGACAAGATAGGCAAGATGCTCTCAGCAGCAGTTGCAAAGACTATGGGCGTGCCTGACGGCGGCATCATACACCTTTACAGTGACGACGGCAAGTCAGATTACTACTGCGTACTCAGAAATGCCGCAAAGGTTGGCGTTTCTGGCGTTATGGTAGAGCACAGCTACCACACCAACGCTTACAGCAGAGAGTGGCTCAAGAAAAAGAGCAACCTCAAAAAGCTGGCAGCAGCCGAAGCTAAGGTAATAGCACAGTATTTTGGTTTTGCATAACAAAAGCCCCCGCACACAGCGGGGTCTTTTTTTGAGGGGCGCTCCCCTATCGAAAACAGGAGAACACTATGGATAACAGATATATAAAAAGCATAGACACCGAATTTGAAAAGACCATATGGCAGCCCTTTTTAAAGGCAATTGATGACTACCGCCTTGTGCAGAACGGTGACAATGTCGCCGTGTGCATATCGGGCGGCAAGGACTCGATGCTGCTGGCACTGCTCTTTAGTATGCTCAAAAGCCGTGGGCTATATGATATAGGGGTGACATACCTTTGCATGGACCCCGGCTATACAGCGGTAAACCGGCAGAAGATAGAGCAAAACGCCGCAAAGCTCGGCATACCAGCTGAAATATTTGAGAGCGATATCTTCGAGAGCGTTTTCAACATAGAGAAAAGCCCCTGCTACCTCTGCGCACGCATGAGGCGAGGGCATCTCTATAAAAACGCACAGGACAGGGGCTGCAACAAGATAGCCCTCGGGCATCACTTTGACGATGTGATAGAAACCATACTTATGAGCAGCCTTATGAGCGGGCAGACAAGGACGATGATGCCACGCCTTCGGTCTGAGAATTTTGAGGGTATGCAGCTTATCCGCCCCCTGTATCTTGTGAGCGAGCGTGATATAATCTCCTGGCGTGACAAAAACGGGCTTGACTTTTTAGCCTGCGCCTGCAAGTTCACCGAGCACATATCAAAAAGTGAGCACGAGAGCGACTCAAAGCGCCTGCTCATCAAGCGCCTTATCGCTTCACTTGAGCAGGATATACCGAATGTTCGGGAAAATATATTCAAAAGCTCGGAAAAGCTCGATATAAATAAACTTATAAGCATTAAAAAGTGATAATTTTGTGAAAAAAACACACAAAAACTATTGACAATTACCGCCTGATAGTATATAATTGTAGTATAAATGATATATAGGAGGAGAATACTATGTTTACTAACAAAAGCGTAGTTACAGTCATCATTCTGACTATCGTTACCTGCGGTATCTACAGCCTTGTTTGGTACTGGAAGTCCATGCACGAGCTTTACAACGCAGGCGGCAAGAGCCTAGGCAACCTAAGCCCCGAGATACAGTTCATTCTTCTGTTCCTGTACGTCGGCGGCGTTATCTTCGCTATCAATGCTGATGACAACATCAATGCTGTTAAGCAGCAGAGAGGTCTTACAGCAGTAGATAACAAGATAATCTATGTTCTTCTTGCTCTTGTTTTCCCGATAGCTCTTATAGCTCTCGTTCAGAATGAGATGAACCAGCTCGCATAATAGCAAGCACAAAGACCGTCCTTAAAGGGCGGTCTTTTTTAGGGGTAAGAGGTTAGAGGTAAGAGGTAAGAAAGCGGGAACTGCAAATTGGGATTTGGTGCTCG
>JAFYET010000312.1 GCA_017544125.1 Ruminococcus sp.
ACTGGTACGTTGAATACGGGCAGTTTGAGATACTCATCGGTGCATCGAGTGCCGACATAAGGCAGAAGGCAAGCGTTTACGTCGAGACTGACAACGTTATACCTATGCACTTTGACCTTGACTCGCTGGGCGGCGAGGTCATGAGCTTCCCCGAGGGCAGGGAGATATTCAAGGACGTACTGAAGCTGATGAACCTCGGCTTTGACGCATCGCAGGCAGGCGAGGGTGCGCAGGCGGCTGCAGAGGCGATGTTCAACGATATGCCGCTGCACGCAATGGTGAGCTTCATTCAGGACGAGAGCGTTACAAGGGAGCTTATAGAAAGCAAGGTCGTTGAGCTTAACAAGGCTGCTGTGGAGTATGCGAAGAAGAACTGATGGTGATGATTCTTATCTCCCCTCTTATTTTCAAGTTAGCATACTTTTTCAAAAAGCGCAATAGCAATACAGAACAAACATTCTCATAGATATTTATAGAAAACGCCGAAGGTCATTATCTTCGGCGTTTTGTATATTAGTTATATATGGCAATAGAAAAGCCCCTCAGCGTTAGCCAAGGGGCGCTTCTGGTGAGCTATCGGGGATTTGAACCCCGGACCCTTTGATTAAAAGTCAAATGCTCTACCGACTGAGCTAATAACTCACAACAATAGATATTATACCAGTTTAGCACGCATTTGTCAAGGGTATTTTGCAAATTTTTTCAAATTTTTATTCAAGGGCTGTCAAAGCATCAGTTTGTGTACTGTCATCAGCTGTGATATCAAGGGCAAGGATCACCTGCTCAACAAAGAAATCCCCCATGAGCTTTTCCTGCTCCTCTCCTATTTCCTGCATACCGAGCGCCTTGAATGCCTTAAGTGCTGTTTCGTTTTTCTTGTTTATCTTTATCTTGACAGTTCTTGCGCCGCCCTCTCTTGCCTTATCGCAGATAAACTGCAGCGCCCTTTTACAGCAGCCCTTGCCACGCTGTTTTTTGATAACGCCTATCTCGGTTATCTCGACAGCCTCGCCGAGCCTGGGAACATATGCAAAGAAGCCCGCCTGCCTGCTGTCGCAGACAATGCCGTAATACTTATACCCGCCTGTGGAGATACGCTCGTTAATAACATTGAAGCTGTTGAATGTATCAAGTATATAGTCGATCTGCTGCCTTGGCATAAGGGGTGTGAAATGCTGACCGAAGATACGGTTTGCAAGGCAGGTGGTCTTGATTATATCGAGTGTGCCGGTTATATTCTCAAATTCAGTTGTCATTATTCTTCGTTTCCTTTCAGGTATTCAATAAACTGCTTTGCTGTACGGGGGCTTCTGCCGCCTCTTTGAATAGCGAAAGCTTCTGCCTGTGTATGAACTTCATCAAGGGGCGTTTTGAGCTGATATTCCTTTGCGAGCTCATCGACCACCTTAAGATATGTAATCTTATCGGGCTTCTGGAAGCATATCGACAGCCCGAACCTGTCGGAAAGCGACAAAAACTCCTGCAATGTATCATTAAGGTGAACCTCATCGCCCTCACGGGAGGAGAAAGTCTCTCTGACAAGGTGCCGTCTGTTTGAAGTGGCATATATAACAAGATTATCCGCCGCAGCCGCAACGCTGCCCTCGAGTATAGCCTTAAGTGCTGCAAAGTCATCATCATCCTCGGTAAATGACAGGTCATCTATAAAGATGATGAACTTAAGCGGGTTCTTACAAACCGTCTCGGTGATATTCGGCAGCTCGTGGAGCTGTTTTTTCTTAAGTTCGATAAGCCGCAGCCCCTGCGAGCGGTATTCATTGGCGATAGCCTTGACGGTAGATGACTTGCCCGTGCCGCAGTCGCCGTAAAGCAGCACATTATTGGCAGGTCTGCCCTTAAGCAGAGCAAGGGTATTATCTATCACCTGCTTACGCTGATACTCATAGCCTGTAAGCTGCGAAAGGCTTATGGGGTCGGGGTTCTTGACGGGGGCGATAGCACCGTTTTTGATCATGAAAACATGGTATTCGGAATAGATGCCGTAGCCATACTGAGAGATAGCATATATCCTCTGGGCATAGACCTGTGAGAAGTCAATATCCTCAGTGGTTGCATAGTGAGGCAGAAAGCCGTCAAAGCCTATCTTACGCTCAAACTCTGATGCAGGCACCTTGGCTATCTGCTCGATAAGAGCGAGCTCATTTGCAAGGCACTCATCAAGGAAAAAGCCGGTCTTCTTACCTGCTCCTCGGGTGAGCATAAATATATTCTCATTCTCGAGCACGAGCTTTAATATATACTCAGTAAGGTTATCAGAGTGCATATAAAGCGCTGCCACAAAGTCACAGTAGCACTCGGCGCTTTCATATTCAAGCGCCATGAGCAGCTTTGAAAACACCGTCCGCTCCTTAAGGCTCTTAAAAATCACAAGGGTTCTTGCAGCAAGAGCCAGCTTTTTAAAATCGGACATTTCATCATCTCCGTAATTATTTGCATAGATTATCTTTCTTTGCATTGATTATATCACAAAAGCCGCAGAATGTCAAATAAAACGCCCCTCGGCAAATACCAAAGGGCGGAACATTCTATTATACTGCCATTTTTGTGAGCTTATCGGCTATGATATTGGTAGCCTTTGCAAGCTCTTCAAGCTCTTCATCAGTGAAAACGGAAAACCTCTCTAAGAAATCCTCATGCATCTCACGCTTTATCTGCTCGACGAAAGCCTTTGCCTCGTCTGTGAGCTTTATTCTGATTATACGCCTGTTTGCGCTGTCGTGCATACGCTCGATAAAGCCTTTTTCCACCAGCTGAGCCACCGCACGGGTAGCCTGCTCGTTTGAAGTATTTATCTTCGATGCGAGCCCTGACATGGTAAGCGAGCCGTTAACGCCAAGGGTGAGCATTATTACCTGCTGTGTTCTTGTGATGCCGTATTTTTTCTTATCAAAGGTATCAAACACCAGCTTACGGCAGACAGGGTATATCCTGAACAGGCTGTTTATGTATTCTTTTCTTTCGTTCTCGGTCATAGTAAAAAACTCCTGCTAAATAATTTTACATCATTATTATAGCAGAACACTTACTTAAAGTCAATAGTTAAAACCGTCAAATATATAGCCCCTTACAGCTGAAAAAATAAGGACATTTTGACTAAAGAAGCCCCTTTTCCACCATATCGAGCGAGCTTTTGAGCCTTTTAAGCCCGTCATCGACATATGATGCGGGGCAGGCTATGTTCATTCGCAGAAAATCCTTACCGCTGCCGCCGTATATCTCACCGTTTGAAAGGAACAGCCCCGAATGGCTGCGTATCTTCTGCTGGAGCACACCCGAGGGCACACCGTAGGCTGACATATCGAGCCATAAAAGATATGTAGCCTCGGAGGGGTAGAGCCTGACCTTTGGAAGCTCGCTTTGGAGGAAAGACTTTACTCTTAGCATATTCCCATACACATACTCTCTAAGGGCATCGAGCCAGCCTGCACCCTTGGTAAAAGCGGCAATGGTCGCATCTATGGCAAAGGCATTGGGCTCGCCAACCTCATCGGTATTGAGCGCACGCCATATCTTATGCCTGAGGGTGGGGTTCTCGCTGTATGCAGCAGATGTCTGAACGCCTGCTATATTGAAAGCCTTTGTTGGGGCGATACAGGTTATCGAGCAATTACGGCATTTATCGCTTACACTTACAAAAGGCACATAATCACAGCCCGGATAGGTCAGGTCGCAGTGTACCTCATCGCAGATGACGATAACGCCGTTATAGCAAGCAAGCTCGCCTATTCTTGCAAGCTCCTCCCTGCCCCATATGATACCTGCGGGGTTTTGCGGGTTACAAAGCAGCAGCATTGTCGTCTGCCCCATTTTGAGCTTCTCTTCAAGGTCATTAAAATCAATATGATACCTCTCGCCGTCATACACAAGGGGCGATTCGAGGACGTTCCTGCCGTTATTGAGGATAGAGTTATAGAAGATATTATACACAGGCGTTATTATACACACATTCTCGCCGGGGGTGGTGAGCTTTCGTACAGCGCTTGATATTGTAGGCACAACGCCTGCGCTGTAAACAATCCCCTCACGCTTCAAGGTGACATTATGGCGGGTCTGCCAGTGGTGAATATACGCATCATACCACTCATCAGGCACGCCCGTATAGCCGAAAACGCCGTGCTGCGCCCTTTTGACAAGGGCTGCGGTTATCTCGGGGGCTGTTTTAAGATCCATATCAGCCACCCACATGGGCAGCTCGTTTTCCTTTATATCCCACTTTTCGGAATATGTTCCCCCTCTGTCAACGGGGGTATCAAAATCATATGCTGACATATGCTGCTTCCTTTCATTCACAGACTCTGAACTCACGCTCATCGTCATTAACGGGTATATCTTTTACCTCGATATTATCTATCCTGATAAAAGTTCCCTTTTCGATAGCCAAAAAGGTCTTATCAATACACTCCTCGGGTGCCTGCATTTCCATTTCGACAGAGCCGTCGCTCAGATTACGGACATAGCCTGTAACGCCGTAGCTTCGTGCGGCATAATATGCCCTATAACGAAAGCCCACACCCTGCACACGCCCGTAAAGGCGGAAATGCCGTCTGATATTACGCTCACTTTGCAATAATAACCCCCCTCACAAATTCTGCCCGCCGGGTGCAGCGGGCAGGTATACATTATTTCTTACTGAAAATCTCGTCCTTTGTTACAGGCTTTGAGTAGAGATAGCCCTGGAAGCTGTTTACAAGGAAATTCCTCAGAAAATCTCTCATGCTCTCGGTCTCAACGCCCTCGACACAGACCTCGGCAGCAAAGGCATTTGCAAGACCCGAGATAAACTCCACCGTACTCTGATCAGAGGGGCAGTTTTCGATATTCTTGACAAACTCTCTGTCTATCTTGACAGTATCAACAGGCAGCTTACGCAGAACACCTATCGACGAGAAGCCCGTTCCGAAGTCATCAAGTGCTACCTTGATGCCGTTTTCACGGAAAGCGCTGAACATATTCTTCAAAAGCTCGGTATCAAGCAGCCTGCACCTCTCGGTTATCTCAAGGCAGAGGTTCTCGGGCGGAAAGCCTGTTTCTTTCAAAAGCCCCATTACCTCGCCCACAAAGTCGTGCTTTTCTATCTGAGTATAGGAAAGGTTTACGTTTATAACTATGCCGGGGTAGCGCTTTAGCAGGTCAAGCCCGTCAAGCATAGCTGTTCTGAGTATCCAGTTGCCAAGCTCGTTAAAGAGCGCATCCTGCTCGAGAATGGGTATGAACTGCATAGGCGGTACAGAGCCGTACTCTTCATTTCTCCAGCGCACGAGGGCTTCAAAACCCTTGAGCGTTTCATTCTTTGCGTCCATTATAGGCTGATAGCAAAGGTAGAAGCCCGAGCAGTTCTGTGTAATGCTGTTTCTTATAACGTTTATCTTCTCGACTGTCTGGCGGTTCTCATCAGAGAGGGTGTCTTCAAACACCGTGAGCTCGCCTAACTTTTTGAGCTTTGACTGGTAGTAGGCATATCTCAGGCAGGAATACGCCGTCTCCTTGGTTATCTCGAAGTTATCAAGCACGATAGCGCCTGCATTGAGCGAAAGGCTTAAGTGCTTGCCGTCAACATAGAAATCGTGTGTATGCTTCTGTCTTAGCATCTTATAAAGCCGTTCAAGCTCGAGCAGGGTCATCTCGCTGGTAAGTATTGCGAACTTTGTGCCGTCCATACGGTAGACATTGCCCCTGCCTGCAAAAACGCCTTCAAGGTATCTGCCGAGGCTTTGCAGCACACGGTTGCCGAAGCTGTAGCCGTAAACATCGTTTATATCGCTGAAGCCCGTAATGCCCACAAGCATTATAGTTGACCACTTACGCTGCCAGAATATGCCCTTCAGATCTTCAAAGAAGCCGTAGAGGTTTTTAAGCCCCGTGAGAGAATCGACAATGCCGCCGCTCTCGTTATTCTTGATAGAGCCCACAAAGAAACCCGGCTCACCGTTAACATCACGCAGCACAGTACCTTTACAGGTACACACAACGTAGGTGCCGTCGGCACGCCTTGCCCTGTACTGCATATCGTGACCGCTGTTATTGCCTGCGAATATCTCTTCTATCTGTTTATCGTATGTTTCCCTGTTATCTTCATGTATATGCTCTGCCCAGATAGCACCGGCATTGTGCATATACTTACCCGGAAGAGCGAAATAATCAACAGCCCGCTCACTCCAGCGTGAGAAGTCGGATTTGATATCACATACATACACATAACAGCCCTCTGCCACCATAGTCATGGCTTCATACAGCCTGTCAAGATAGTTTTTTCGTATATCCGATATCTCATTCATATCATCACCCCATTTATAAAGGCATTACACAGAGCAATGCTTCTTTACTCTGCAACTACCACCTTATTCTTGCCGCTGCCCTTTGCGTCATAAAGCGCATTGTCAGCTCTTGTTACTGCTGCATCGGCACGCTCGCCTTCCTTGACGAAAGCTACACCTATGCTGACAGTTCTCTTTCCGCAGGCGGGGAATTCCGTCTGCGAGAAGTCAGTTCTTATCCTCTCGGCAATATCAAGTGTCTTATCAACATCTTCATTTTGCAGGAGTATCATAAACTCCTCACCGCCCCAGCGGCCAACGCTGCCGCTTTGCGTCATCTCAGCGACGATATCGGTCATCAGCTTGCTTATGCCTCTTATGACATTATCGCCCTCTTTATGACCGTAGGTATCGTTAACGCTCTTGAAATCATCAAGGTCGAGCATTACAAAGGAAACTCTATTGCCGCTCTTGACGCTTGTTGATATCTGCTTTTGTATCTCACCTCTGTTGAAGAGCCCCGTCATTGCATCGGTGACAGCCATCTGTGCGAGCTTGGCGTTTGCCTCCTCCAGCTCGTTAGTGGCAGCCTCGATAAAGGTAGCAAGGCGGTTTATCATAGAAACAGTACCCGTTATGCTCTCCTGCTTGAAATCGAAGTGGTCGTTATAATCGTTTATACACTCACCCTCACGCATAGCTGCTATTACGAGGGTGAC
>JAFYET010000313.1 GCA_017544125.1 Ruminococcus sp.
ACATCCGCCTCGATCATGTGGGATGCGATGCAGTTGGTCAGCAGATGGATGCCTAAGTAACCATGGTCGCAGCCGTTTCAAGCACGACTATGAGTATAACGCTTTTCTGGTCGGCTTTTTTCAGAGCAAGCAGCGTTATCGGCACAAAGGTGAGCAGCGCCACATCGTTAGTCACTAGCATTGATGTGAAAAAGCATATCAGCACGAACACCTGCCCGAGCCGCCTTACCGTCGAAGCCCTTGTCAGCAGAGCATCAGTTGCACGCTCAAAAACGCCTATGCTCTTTAGCCCTGCGATAGCCGTCATCAGTGAAAACAGCTGTATCAGCACCGTTCTGTTTATGTAGCCCGAATACCCGCTGTCGGGCGGTACTATGAACATAGTCACAACCGCCGCTATAAATGCTATAACAAGCACCGGCTGGTCTTTTGTGAATTTAATGGCTTTTGACATTCTGCCCTGTCCTTTCGATCGATATAATTACCCAAATGTGAAGTATATCACTTTATTTATCAAATGTCAATAGATGCTCTTCAAGTTTTACGCTGTGTATGATTTTGGGGTGTATGGGTTGATTTTTTTGTTCAGATGTGATATAATCTTAACTACAGAAAGCCTGTTGATCACAGGCTGACGGCTGATTGAAAGGAAAAGGAAGCATTATGAAGAAACTATTAGCAATGGCACTTGCAGTTGTAATGGCAGGTGCAGCTCTCACGGCGTGCGGCGACAGCGGCTCGTCTTCCGAGAGCACCAACGCCTCTGCGGCTGATTCGCAGAGCACTGACGCAGGTAATGGCGGCGATGATTCATCACAGGCACAGGGCGACCCGAACCTGAAAGCCCCCGTTGCTGACGGCGCTATCGACATCACACAGGGTATGACGGAGAATATGCTCACCCGCTCTATCCACTTTGAGGGTGACACCACACGCCTTGCAAACAAGCTCAAAGAAGCTAAAGATGCAGGCAACGACAAGACATGGAACATCGTTTTCTTAGGCGACTCGATAACCGCAGGCAGCTCTGCCGCAGGCACGAAGTATAACTTCGTGGGTCTTTTCACCGATTGGTGGAAGGAAAACTACAATAAGAAGACTATCATCACCAATGCGGGCATAGGCGCTACAAACACCTACTTCGGCGTTCACAGAACTGACAGGGACGTTCTCTCCAAAGAGCCTGATATCATCTTCATCGAGTTTATAAACGACTCGGGTGATATGTTCTACGAGGCAACTACCGAGAGCCTTGTGAGAAAGTGCCTTGCTTACAAGTCAAACCCCGCAGTAGTGCTGGTTGAGATGTCGCTCGAGGGCGGCGGCAATGCTCATGAGCAGCACGTTCCCGTTGCCGAGAAGTACGGCGTTCCCGTGCTTTCCTACCACGATGCTATTTACCCCGAGGTAGAGGCGGGCAATATAAACTTCAAGTCCTCAAAGGGCAGACCCGGCGATAAGGACGGTCTCTCGCCCGACGGCACTCACCCCAACAACTGCGGCCATGCAATGGTAGCTCAGATGATAGAGAACTTCATCGACAAGGTGGCAGCTACTGCCGACAGCGCAGGGGAGATTACGCCCTTTGATACATCGAGCGAGTCTATCACGGGCGATATCTACAAGGACGCAAGGATAGTAGACACCAGCACACCTGATGAGTACAAGGCTGAGATGGACGGTTTTGCAGACGAGAGCACCCCCTGGAACTTCCAGAACGGCTGGTCGGCTTCCAAGGCGGGCTCGACTATCACCTTTGAAATGGAATTCCGCAACCTCGGTATGCTCTACTACAAGACGGTAAACGGCGGCACAGGCTCTGTTGAGGTATCTGTTGACGGCGGCGACCCTGTTGTGGTCAGCGGAGATTTCCCCGGCGGCTGGGGCGACTACACTGCCGACACCGAGCTTTACACCTCTGACGCTGCTGCTAAGCACACGGTAACTGTCAAGGTGCTCGACGGTGACAAGACAAACTTCGAGATACACGGCTGGCTTGTGTCCTAAAGCGGGCTTCGCCCTAAAAGAATAAAGAAGAAAGAATAAATAATAAAGGAAGAAAGAATAAATAATAAAGAATAATAGAGGTGTCCGCCTTGCGGCGGACTATTCAAAAATAATCAACCCCGAGGAATTTTTGGTTTCCTCGGGGTGTTGTTTATGTGTTGCTATTTACTTTGCGTTGTATTCAACTGCCGCTCTGATAAAATCTCTGAACAGTACGTGCGGGTGGTTGGGGCGGGATTTGAACTCGGGGTGGAACTGCACGCCTACGAACCAGGGATGAACGTCCTTTGGCAGCTCAACTATCTCAACGAGCTTCTCGTCGGGGGATATGCCTGCCAGTACGAGCCCTGCGTCCTGTAAAGTCTTGCGGAAGCCGTTATTGAACTCCCAGCGGTGACGGTGGCGCTCGTAGATAAGATCCTGACCGTAGATATCACGGCTTATTGTGCCGTCTTTGAGCTTGCAGGGGTAAAGACCGAGGCGCATTGTGCCGCCCTTTTCGGTTATGTCCTTCTGCTCGTCCATAATGTCGATAACGGGGTTGGGCGTGTCGCCGAACTCTGTGGAGTTAGCGCCCTCGAGCCCTGCTGCGTGCCTTGCAAATTCGATAACGCTCATCTGCATACCAAGGCATATGCCGAACATGGGCACCTTGTTCTCTCTTGCATATTTGATAGAGGATATCATGCCCTCGATGCCCCTGTCGCCAAAGCCGCCGGGAACGATTATGCCGTCGCAGCCCTTGAGCTTGTCGGCTGCGTTGTCGTCGGTGATGTCTTCAGACTGTATCCATTTTATATCGACCTCAGCGCCGTTGTCAAAGCCGCCGTGGCGCAGCGCCTCAGCTACCGAGAGGTAAGCGTCCTCAAGCTCGACATACTTGCCCACAAGACCTATGGTTATCTTCTTGTCGCAGTTCTTTATGCGCTGTATCATATCCTCCCAGCCGTCGAGGTTGGGCTTTCTCTTCTCTAAGCCCAGATGCTCGCAGACGATATCTGCAAGACCCTCACGCTCGAGCCAGAGGGGAACTTCATACAGAGAGGGTGCTGTGAGGTTCTGTATAACGTCCTCAGCACGCACATTGCAGAAAAGACCTATCTTCTGCTTCATATCCTCGGGTATCTCCATTTCTGAACGGAGAACGAGTATATTCGGCTGAATGCCTATCGAGAGCAGCTCCTTAACGCTGTGCTGCGTGGGCTTGCTTTTAAGCTCTTTAGAACCCGATATGTAGGGGAGAAGGCATACGTGAATGAACACCGAATTGCCCCTGCCGAGCTCGATAGATGCCTGCCTAATAGCTTCAAGGAAGGGGGTAGACTCGATATCGCCCACAGTGCCGCCTATCTCAGTGATGACAACGTCAAGGTCATTGGTCTTGGCTGTTCTGTAAAGGCGCTCCTTTATCTCGTTTGTGATGTGGGGAACCACCTGAACAGTGCCGCCTAAGTAGTCGCCGCGCCTTTCCTTATTAAGAACGTTCCAGTAAACCTTGCCCGTGGTGACATTTGAGTTTATTGAAAGGTTCTCGTCGATAAATCTTTCATAGTGACCGAGGTCGAGGTCAGTCTCTGCGCCGTCATCGGTAACGAAGACCTCGCCGTGCTGATAGGGCGACATAGTGCCCGGGTCAACATTGATGTAGGGGTCAAATTTCTGAATGGTGACGCTGTAGCCTCTTGCCTTTAAAAGCCTGCCCAGCGAAGCCGCTGTGATGCCCTTTCCAAGACCCGAAACAACGCCGCCGGTGACAAATACATATTTTGTTGGCATAAAACAATTCCTCCATAAAAACATACTTACATACATATAATATAATACCAAATTTTCCGGCAAATTTCAACCCCTTTGCCGCCGTTTTTACAAAATCGTCATTTTAACTATTTGTGGGCGGGGTTTATTGACAATTAGGATTTAATATGGTATATAGTTTTAGATTTTTTAACATTCGGCAGACAGCTTGTCTTTTATGACAGCCGATTTGTAATATCGCTCCTCAAAATCCTCTCCGGGGAGATTTTTTGTACACTACCCCCCTCCGTATTGCAATTCCCTTTGATATGTGCTATAATAGATAATAAGTATATATCAGGAGGTGAGAGCGTGAACACCGAGCTTTTAAAGCCTGTAAGCTCGCTTAAGGGCATAGGCCCGAAGAAAAGTGAATATTATAAAAAGCTCGGTATCGAGACGGTCTATGACCTGCTTTATCACTTCCCGAGAAGGTATATCGACTTCAATGACCCCGTGCCTATCGCAGATGCCCCGAGAGATGAGCCCTGCGTTATAAAGGCTACCCTTGTCAAAAAGCTCTCGGCGGCGGTGGTGAGGTCGGGGCTCTCGATATTCAAGGCGGTGCTCACCGACGGCGAGAGCGATATAACGCTTGTGATGTATAACAATAAATTCGGCTTTGATGTGCTTGCTGTGGGGCATGAATACTGCCTCTACGGCAAGGTCACGGGCGACCTTATAAGAAAAGAGATATCCTCGCCGCTGATACTTGACCTGAGTAAGGGCGAGAGCGTCGAGCCTGTGTATCTTATGACTGACGGGCTCAATCAGTTTGCTTTGCGGCAGGCGGTGAGAAATGCCCTCGTGCTGCTCGGCGGCTTTATCTATGAGCCGCTGCCCAAGTGGGTGATGAAGGACTACGGGCTGTGCTCACTTTCCTATGCGTTGGAGAATATACACTTCCCGAAGGATATGAACACCTGCGCTAACGCCAAGAACAGACTTGTCTTTGATGAGCTGCTGACCCTCAGCCTCGGTATGCGCCTGCTTAAGAGCCGAAGCCGTGAGCAATCGGGCTGCGTTATGAGCGAGGCTGATATATCAGCGTTTTACTCGTCACTGCCCTTTGAGTTGACGGGGGCGCAGAAGCGTGCTATCGGCGAGGTCACTGCCGATATGTGTAAGCAAAGCCCCATGAACCGCCTTGTGCAGGGCGATGTGGGCTCGGGCAAGACGGCGGTTGCGGCAGGGGCTGCGTATTTTGCTTACCTTAACGGCTTTCAGACGGCGATGATGGCACCTACCGAGATACTTGCAACGCAGCACTATGAAACGCTGTCGGGGTTTTTAGAGCCGCTGGGCGTTAAGTGCGCCCTGCTGACAGGCTCGCTCACCCCGAAGAAAAAAGCCGCCCTCAAAGAGCAGATAGCGGCAGGGGAGTACGGTGTTGTTGTCGGCACCCATGCATTAGTACAAAATTCCACCCGGTTTAAAAAGCTCGGGCTTGTGATAACCGATGAGCAGCACCGCTTCGGTGTCAGACAGCGTGCCGCCCTTTCGGATAAGGGCGAGAACCCTCACAAGCTGGTAATGAGTGCTACCCCTATCCCGAGGACGCTCGCACTTATGATATACGGCGACCTTGACCTCTCGATACTTGATGAGATGCCCAAGGGGCGCAAGAAGATAGAGACATACGCTGTCACGGGAAAGCTGCGTGAGCGGGCTTTCGGCTTTGTCAAGGGTGAGCTTGACAAGGGCAGGCAGGCATATGTAGTCTGCCCCATGATAGAGGAGAGCGACAGCGAGCTGATATCCGTCAAGAAATATGCGCAGGAGCTTTCCGAGGGGAGCTTTGCGGGCTATAACGTGGGTCTGCTCCACGGCAAACTGCCCCCCGATAAAAAGGAAAAGGTCATGCGGGATTTTAAGGACAAAAAAACGGACATTTTAGTTTCCACTACCGTTATCGAGGTGGGGGTCGATGTGCCTAACGCCACCTGCATGGTCATAGAGAACGCCGACCGCTTCGGGCTGTCGCAGCTGCACCAGTTAAGGGGCAGAGTGGGCAGGGGAGAGTACAGCTCATACTGCATACTCATAACCGATAACGTCAGCGAGGAGAGCAGAAACCGCTTGAAGATAATGTCCAAAACTTCGGACGGTTTTGTCATCTCCGAGGAGGACTTGAAAATGAGAGGTCCCGGTGACTTTTTCGGTGCCCGCCAGCACGGCCTGCCCAAGATGAAGATAGCCGATATGAGTGAGAATATAGACATTCTCAGACAAGCCCAGCTGTGCGCCGAGGAGATACTTCGCCGTGACGAAAAGCTCACTGCCCCCGAGAATAAAGGGCTCAGAGAGCTGATAGATAAGCTGCTTGAAGAGAAACTATCCGAAAATTAGTACAATAAACCGAGGAGGATGTATTATGGATAACAATATGAAGACGACCTACAGAAAGCGCCTTGAAAAGACCGCAAAGGCACTTGAAAAGAACAATATGCAGGCATTTGTCGCTGACACCTGTGAGGAGGCGTGCGAGATAGTAAAGGGTCTGCTCAGAGAGGGTGCGCAGATATCCTGCGGCGGGTCTATGACACTTAACGAGTGCGGCGTTATGGATATTATGCGCTCGGGCAAGTACGATTTTTTGGACAGGGCAAAGGCTTCCTCCCCGGAAGAGGTAGGGGAGATATACAGAAAGGCTTTCTTCTGTGATGCCTACCTCTCATCATCAAATGCCATAACCGAGAACGGCGAGCTGTATAACGTTGACGGCAACTGCAACCGTGTGGCTGCTATCACCTTCGGTCCTAAGCAGGTAATAATAGTTGCAGGTCGCAACAAGGTGGTTCGTGACCTTGATGCGGCGATAGACTATGTAAAGCGTGTATCCGCCCCCGCAAATGCAGTAAGGCTCTCTCTTGACACCCCCTGCGCATCGCTTGGCGAGTGTGCGGGTGCGAATATAGACAATATGTGCTCGGGCTGCAAGTCCGATAAGCGCATCTGCTGCGGCTATGTAGTCACCGGCTACCAGCGTGACCCCGAAAGGATAAAGGTCGTTCTCGTCAACGAAGAGCTGGGCTATTAAACAATGCAAAATGCATAATTCATAATGCATAATTGAGGTGCGCCCTTCGGGCGTGATTGTAATTGTGAATGTGAATAGTGCAAAATGCAGTTATATAGTTCTTTTTACAGATATACCGCCGAAGGCGGTCGCCCGATATAAGAGGTATCAATTATGTTGATACTATCATCGCCCGCAAGGGCGATACAATAATTATTCATTATGCATTATGCATTGAGATTGGAGGTTTATCATGGATTCATTCAAAGCGATGCTGTATACCTTTGCACGTATAGGGCTTATGCTGCTGCTCGATATGTTCGGTATGTTCGTGGGGGCGGTGGTGTTCCCGGGTATAGCAACATTTATGCCCACCTCTGCCAAGGGGCTTAAAGACTTCTTTACCGACCCGATAGTCGGCTCGGTCATTGGCTTTGTGATAATGACAGCCGTTCTCGTCTGGATATTCTATGACGACGGCAAAAAGCACGCCGCCTATGAGGAGTGGAGCTGGGAGAATATACTTATTATAATAGTACTTATGCTTATGGCGGCTTTCGTGCCCTCTATATTCAGAGAATCCTATAAGGAGAGCGCTACCATGACGGTAGTGTATAACGGGCTCTACTATCCGCTTAGCTGGCTGTGCGACGGCGTAGGCACGGGACTTACCCGTACTTATCAGGACGAGGTGTCAAAGGGCATTGGTCTGCCCTATACCGTGGCAGTGCTTGTTGGCAACGGCTTGCAGCTTCTTGCCTGCTTCGGGGCTTATGTGGCATCATTCAAGCTCTATGTAAGACAGCACCCTGTCATTCTTAAGGCTATACAGCAGGAAGATGATGAGGAAGATTCAGAAGACGGTGAGAATAGCTGATAATTTCTCACGCTTTTTGCTTTTTCTGATAAAAATCACGGAAAGTGACAGCTTTGTGATAACGAGTTTGGTGTAATCAATTAACAATGATGGGATAATATTAGCTTTTTGCGAGATTTTTTGCCATGATTTGTTAAATTAAATATATTATTTGGAAAATGTAACAAAAATCCCGTCAACTTTTCGTCATATTTTCCTGAAAAATATTTAAATAAAAACTTGATTAAATTGTGAAAAAATGTTATAATGATAAAAAGTGTGTTTGTGTGTATTTTGGTTTCATACGCTAATCCATTCGTGGCGTGCGGCACCGTATCGACAGGCACGTCTATTTGTTGGAGGTGTAACTTAAGAAATGAAAAAATTTGCCTATGTTGCAAAGGATACTTCGGGTAAGACTATAAAAGGTACCCTCGAGGCAGAGACCGCAAATGACGTTCTCGACAGGATCCACGAGCAGGGCTGGTATTGCGTAAGCTATACCGAAGCATTGGGCGGCGGCTTCGGAAAGAAGGGTCTCCACAGGTTCAATGCCAAGGAAATGTCCTACTGCTGCCGTCAGCTGGCTGCTATGATGACCTCGGGTCTTACGATCGTCAAGGCTCTGGATATCCTTTACAAACAGGAAGAAAAGAAAGGTCCTCAGGAAGCCTGGCAGGGCGTTTATGAGGACGTTAACAAGGGCTCAACCTTTACCGAGGCGTTAAGAGCGAGAGAGGGCTGCTTCCCTGACTTCTTCATCTCGATGGTAGATGCAGGCGAAACGGCAGGTACTCTTGACGTTACCATGCAGAGGCTGAGTGATTACTACGATAACACCAATAAGCTCAACAACAAGGTCAAGGGCGCTATGATCTACCCTTGCGTGCTCGGCGTAATGGTAGTAGCTATCGTAATCATCATGTTCACATTCGTAATGCCTACATTCGCAGGTATGATGGAAGAGGACGAGATGCCGGCCATATCCAAGGCGCTGTTCGCTATATCAGACTTTATCAAGGGTAAATGGTATATACTCATCGGTGCTTTGGTAGTTATCGTTCTGGGCTGCATATATGCTCTGAAGGTTCCTTCCGTAAGGATCAAGTGGGACAGGTTCAAGATCAAGTGTCCTGTTGTAGGTCCCCTTATCGTTACTATCTATACCGGTAAGTTCGCAGAGACTCTTTCTTCACTCTATTCCAGCGGTATCCCGATGGTCGAGTGTCTTGAAAGATCCTCGAAGATACTTGGAAACACTTATATAGATGAGTGCTTTATCCAGGTAGTAGATGAAGTTAAGCAAGGTCAGGCACTCTCGACAGCTATCAGCAAGACGGAGATATTCAGCGGTATGTTCTGCTCGATCATCTACGTTGGTGAAGAGTCGGGCGCTCTTGATGAGATCCTTGAAAAGACAGCTGCTTTCTATAATGAAGAAGCAGATTCGGCTGTCGGCAAGCTCGTAGGTCTTATGGAGCCTGCAATGATCATCATCATGGGTGTTGCCATAGGTCTTGTACTTGCGGGTATATTCCCGATGCTCTACGGCGGACTTAAGGATGTAAGTTAATTATTTTTAATGAGGTGAATATATAAAATGCTATCATTTGACGTTTCGGATAAGCAGATCAATATCGTCAAGGGCGACAATTCGGCTAACAGAATAAAGATCGACAAGTCGTTTACCCTTGAGATCCCCGAGGATCAGGATTATATCCTCAACGGTGAGGTCATCAATCTTACCGGCCTTGCTGAGTATATTCTCACAAATCTCAAGGCTGAGAATATGATGGATAAGGACGCAGTCGTTACCTTCTCATCAAGCAATGTTGTTTTCAAGGAGCTTATTGTTCCTAACGCAAAGGGTGAGGCTTTCCTCACAATGGTACAGAATACCATGAGCCACGAAATGGGTATCACAGACGATTACTCCATTTCCTACACCAAGGTAGGTGCAGCAGGCGAGGATAACCCGGGCGCAGTAAAGGTTCTTGCAACCGCCTGCCCCAGCTCACTGGTCGACAGCTACAGAAAGCTGTTCACTATCCTGAATATCCAGTTAAAGTCGGTTAATATCGGCTGTAACTCCATCGCACGTATAGTTCTGGCTGATAAGTCGAATCTTGATAAGATGCCCCTTCTCGTATGCCAGCTCGATAAGAACTTCTTAGGTCTTACACTCTTTGAGAACGGCCAGATGGCTTTCGCAAGATACGTGCCTATCTCTGAGGAGGACTACGGTTCTTCCGACTACATACTTGAGGCCCTTAACGAGAATATCTTCAAGATGGAGCAGTTCAATAAGGCAAGAGGCGGCAGCGGTCTTTCCAACGTTATCCTCTATGGCGTTATTGATGACTATATCAAGGTCGTTGATGCTCTTGACGGTCTTGTTGCTCAGGTATCAGTTCTGAGCGTTCCTACCCAGATCACCGGCTTCGAGAACTTCGAGTTCACCGTTTTCGCTAACGCTAT
>JAFYET010000314.1 GCA_017544125.1 Ruminococcus sp.
CAGTATTTCTTTACTGTATTGCGTGATACACCAAGTATCTTCGCTACATTACGTTGACTATAGTCATCTTGACTACATCAGGGGCAGGGGCAACTCGACCTGGCAGGCAGACAAAAAGCCCTACAAGCTAAAGCTCGACAAGGGGGCAAATCTCCTCGGCATGGGCAAAAACAAGCACTGGGTGCTGCTTGCAAACAGAATGGATAACAGCCAGCTTAGAAACAGGCTCATAAGCTACATGGGCAACAAAATGGGGCTTGCATATACGCCGAAGATGCTGCCTGTTGATGTTGTAATAAACGGCGAATACTACGGCAGCTACCTGCTGGCTCAGCAGATAAGGATAGACGACAGCCGTGTGGACATAGAGGAGCTTTCAAAGGACGATAACGAAGAGCCTGCTGTAACAGGCGGCTATCTGTTCACGCTCAAAGGCGACCATGATGAAGACGGCGAGGACAACAGCTTTGTAACTGAAAACGGTATGAAGTTCATCTTTGATGACCCTGCGTTTGATTTCTCAGACCCGTCAGAGTCGGGCACAAAGGAGCAGAAGGAGTACATCACAAGCTATCTCCAGAAGGTAGAGAATGCTATCATGGGCGAGAACTTCTGCGATGAGAACGGCGTTTCATACACAGAGTATATGGACATTCAGTCAACAGCCGATTACTGGTGGATACAGGTCATTACAGACAACTTTGATGCCTACCGCACATCGAGCACATATCTTTACAAGGACAGAAACGGCAAGCTGTGCTGGGGTCCTCTGTGGGATTATGACCTTTCGCTTGGCAACAGCAGCGGAAACGGCTTGCTCTTTAACGTAGGCGTGGCTATGCCCTGGCTTGACCACCTGAGAGCATACGACCCCGCATATCTTGAGCAGCTAATGACCAGCTGGGAAAAGCTCGACGGCATTATAGACGAAGTAGTTGCCGACGGCGGCGTTATTGACGAGATGGCAGACGAGATAAGGCAGTCATGGCAGGCAGATGCTGACAAGTGGGGCGAATGGATAGCTTCAATAAAGCCTTTGACCGACCTTGACACCGAGGTGGCTGACCTTAAAACATATCTTAAAAGCCGTCAGGAATGGGTAAAGGACAACCTTGACAGCATCACAAAGGTATACTGCACCGTCAAGTTTGAGGCTGACGGCGAGGTCTTTCATTCCGAGACGGTAAGGCTTGGCGAAGAGATCGGGACGCTGCCCGAAGCCCCCGAGAAAGAGGGCTACACCTTCGCAGGCTGGTATGATGCCGAGGGCGAGCTTATCGAGTTCCTTTTCCCTATGGACGATATGACGGCAACTGCCAAATACGAGAAAATACAGGACGAAGAGCCCAAGCCCGAGGATACAAAGCCCGCTGACGAAGACAGCAAGCCTGATGATGACAATAGCGCTGATGATACCTCAGATACGAAAAAGGATAACACTGACAAAGCCGATGACACATCATCACCGGAAAGCGGCGCTGACAGCGAGCCGAAAGCAGCAGCTGCCACCTCCAACCCCAAGACAAATGCAGTTCAGGGTCTCGGAGTGCTGACAATAGCAGCAGCGGCAATTATCATCACTGCGAAAAAGAAGCACAGGTAATGCTGCCCGCAAAACAAGCAGAAAGCGAAAATAAACACTATACTATTATAAAGGAGCTGCCTTATGACAGCTCCTTTTTGCTATGCGGGCTCGGGCAGTTTGGGGTATACCGCCATATGATGTTCAAATTTTAATAGCAGGCGCATTATTTCAGATTGACATTACTGCCCCGATGTACTATAATATACTCTGGTAAACCCATTTGGAGGAAGATAAATGTCAAAAAGCAGGATAATGACGCAGGGCAGCGAGACGGGGTGCATAGTCAGCTTCACGCTGCCGCTGCTTGCCGGGAACCTTTTACAGCAGACCTACAATGTCACCGACACGATGATAGTCGGCAAATACTTAGGCGATGATTCGCTGGCGGCTGTGGGGGCTACGGGGTCGATAACATATCTTTTCTACACACTTTGCATAGGCTTGTCTATCGGAGCAGGGGTGCTGATATCGCAGTATTTCGGCTCGGGGCGGCTTGAAAGAGTAAGAGCGGCGGTGGTGAATTCGGCGGTGATCACGCTTATATTTGCACTTGTTGCCACGCTGCCGGCGGTGACGCTTGCAAAGCCTATACTCGGCGTTTTAGGCGTGCCGAGCGAGCTGCTCTCACGCTCGGTGACTTATATGCGAATAGCCTGCGCAGGAACTGTCTGCGTTGCGGCATACAACTGGATAAACTCGGTAATGCGGGCGCTGGGCGATTCAAAAACGCCGCTGATATTCCTTGCGGTGTCTACTGTGCTCAACGTCTGCCTTGACCTGCTGTTTGTGATAGTATTCAAAGCGGGTGTGGGCGGTGCAGCACTTGCAACGGTGCTCTCACAGGGCGTTTCGGCGGTAAGCTGCATCATCTGCTGCTTTAAGACAAACCCCGACATACGCCCAAAGCGTGATGAGCTTCACACAGACCCTGCGCTAATGAAAAAATGCGTGATAACAGGTCTGCCCATAGCGGCGCAGAACGGGCTTGTGTCTGTATCAATGGTGGCTCTGCAAAGCGTGACAAACGGCTTCAGTGAAACGGTAATGGCGGCATACACCGCATCAATGCGCATAGAGCAGCTGGTGCAGCAGCCGTTTATAAGCCTTGGGGCGGCGGTCACGGCATTCACAGGGCAGAACATCGGTGCAGGCAAGGAGGAACGTGCGGTCAATGGGTTAAAAGCCTCGCTTAAAATATCCTCGGTATTTGCGCTTGTGATGTTCGGGCTGTTTACGCTGTTCGGCAAAAGCATCATGGGCATATTCGTAAGCGGCGAAGAGACTATTAGGATTGGCGCACTTGCCCTAATCCTGACAGGCTGCTGCTATGTGCCGCTTGGCTCTATCCACACCACGAGGGGATTTTTAAACGGCACGGGCGACACGGGCTATGCACTGGTCAACGGGCTTACCGAGGTCATTTGCAGGATAGGCTTTTCGCTGATACTCACCCGCATACCCTTTATCGGCTGGAAAGGCATATGGATAACCACCTCAATTACCTGGATAGCCACCGGTGCTGTTGGGCTGCTGAGATACAAAGGCGGCAAGTGGCGGCTCAAAGCGATAGAATAGGATATAACAGCAAAAGCGCCCAAGGGTAAGTCTTCGGGCGCTTTTTGCTTATTTATTCAGTTATGCCTTTGCCCCTTCCCGGCTGCCCCTGTCTGCAAGGTGAGCAATGGTAGCTGCTATGAACGTCACCCCCGTGAGGATAACATAGCCTATCAGAAGCCTGTTTGTCGAGCCGTAAATGGCGACCACGCCTGCTGCCGCAAGCCCCACCGATGCGGTAGCAGCGCAGGCGGTGAAGAGGTTTCTTGCAGCCCTGCGGGGCGGGCGCTTTGCAAAGCCGCCCCACCACACAAAAGCAAGTGACATGAGCATCAGCGGTGCGAATGCGTATATCATATAATAAGAATAAACGCTATGGGAATAAAGCTCATACACACCGCCGAAAAGTGCGGTGAATGCCGCCCCTGCACCTGTGCCTATCGCATGGCGCAGGCATGAGCGCTTATCAGTAACCGAGGTAAACAATATCACTCACCTTCCTTTCTCCGCCGCTGCTGCCTCTGCCGCCGCCTGTGGGGTCATTGATGACCTCGCCATCAAAATACATTGTCGATGAGCCGCCGCCGTCAAGGTTATAGGCAGTAGTGCAGCCGAGGCTCTTCATAAACTGTGCCAGCTGATAGAGCGAAAGCCCTGCGTTATCGCTCGTGCGCCCCTCTGACACCACGAACACGTAATGCAGATCATCTATCTGACCTATGGCGGTGCGGGGGTTGGATGCCATAGCCTGATCGACCTCATCGCCCTGTGAAACTGTTATCTCGCCGCTGTCAACAAGCCCGGGGCCGAAGGTGAATGCCTGCCAAACGCCCTTTTCTACCAGTTCATCAGCGTTCGCTTCATCGGGCGATATTATATCGAAATGCCCGTCAGCGTAGATACAGAGAATCTCGCTGTCGCTATCGGCGGTGGAGCGGTAGGCTACACCGTTTCTTATGACGTAGCCCTTTTCTCTTGCACCGTAGTAATCGCCGTTTATGGCAAGAATAGCGTTATTTTCCTCTGCGGTATCGCTGGTCGTCGCCTTGACGTTTTTGCCGTAGTTGCCCTGCGCAAAGGCGGTCTTTAAATACTGCGCCGAGCTGAGTCTTACATCTGCCACATATATCGTAGTATTGCTTTCATAATACTTATTTACAGTGACGGCGATGTTTTCATCGCTGTAACTGCCCACCGTACCATTTAACGAAGAAGCTGACGTATCCTTAGTTTCTTCA
This sequence comes from Ruminococcus sp., assembly GCA_017544125.1. Classification (GTDB taxonomy): domain Bacteria; phylum Bacillota; class Clostridia; order Oscillospirales; family Ruminococcaceae; genus NK3A76. The sequence continues at coordinate 4,378 of JAFYET010000314.1, forward strand.
CTGCTCTGAGTGCTATCTGTCTGCGATGAGGCATCGTTCTCTGATTTTGTGCGTGAGCGCCTGCTTTTTGAGGACTTGCCGCTGCCGCTTTGTGATGAGCTTTCATCGGGCTTTGTCTGCGAGTCATCTGATGAAGCGGTGCTGTCGGCGGCACTCAGCTTTTTGACCTCGATATCATCAAACATCGAGGTGTTCTGTGCGGTGGCATCTGCCTGCTCAACGCTTTCAAGCACGAAGGTATCGAGCATAACATACGCCGTGAACGCTGCCACCACCAGCGAATAAACGGCTGCAAAAAGAAACCTCTTACGCTTTCTTTCAGGCATTTTTCCTCTCTCCCTTCTTTTTGAAGACCACTGTGCGCTGTGCTAAAAAGCTGAACACAAACATCACGCACTCGACAATTATCTTAGCTATAAGCACATTCACGCCGAGCTTTGCGGTAAGCAAAGTCAGCAGGGCGGTATTCATAGCGAGAATAAACGCCGCAAGCGTGAAATACTGCAAAGCGCTTGCCGCAAGGGGCTTATCAGAATCAAAGACGAATCTGCGGTTAAGGCTGAAATTGAGCGTCGAGCTTATAAGCCTTGCGGTGATATTTGAAAATATCACCGAGCCCGAAAAGATGCTGAGCAGCAAAAATGCTGTATAATCTGCAAAGAAGCCCGCAAGCGACGAGGCGGAGAATTTGAGTATCTCCTTATATATCTTGAGCGAATCCTTTATGGGGTCAAAGTGAGATGATGAGTTATCGTCGATATATACGGTCTTTATGGGCACTTCGAGTATGCGTGTCCTGTCACGGGCAAGCTCCATAAGCATATTCGTCTCATACTCATACCTGTCGCCCGAGATAGCGAGCAGGCGCTTTGTCAGCCTGTCAGAAAACGCCCGCAGCCCCGTCTGCGTATCTGAAACGCCCACGCCCGTTGCAAGGCGGTAGACTACCCTTGTTACAGAGTTGCCGAATTTGCTCTTTAGCGGCACCTTGCCGTCAAACTCACGGCACCCTAAAACGAGAGCATCGGGGCATTCGGCGGCTTTGTCACACACACGCAGAGCATCGCTTACCAGGTGCTGCCCGTCAGCATCAAGGGTAACGACCACATAGGGTGTGTTATAATGCGCCGAGATATAGGTGAGCCCCGTTCGCAGAGCGACACCCTTGCCGAAGTTTCTCGGGTGGTCGATGACAGTAGCTTTGTGCTTTGCCTTTTCAAAATACTCATCAAAAACATTAC
>JAFYET010000315.1 GCA_017544125.1 Ruminococcus sp.
GTTACACAGATGATGGGCTCGAATGATTCTGACGGAAATGCCCCCAAGCTGATAAGAGTATCAAATGCAGAAGTTATTGATATAGATAAGGAGTCGTTCAATATAGGAAGAGACCCCAAATCACTGCTCGATTATGTTATAAACGATGTACGTGTGAGCCGAAGACACGCAACTATAATGCATAAGGGCAATAACTATTTCATAGTTGATCTTGGCTCAAAGAACCATACCTATGTAAACGGAAATATGCTTATAAGCAATATGGAAACGCTTATAAACAACGGTGATAAGATAAGGATAGCCTTTGAGGAATTTATATTTGAAGTATGAATGTAGTCATAGGAGCTTTAAGTGATATAGGAACTCATAAAGCAGTTAATCAGGATGCGGCAGCGGCTGCTGTATCGCACTCGTGCATCGGGCGAAGCGCATTTGCCATAGTGTGTGACGGTGTGGGCAGCTACAGCAAGAGCGAAATGGCAAGCTCATATGCTGTCAACAGGTTTATAAACTGGTTTTGCGAGGATTACCGGAGGATAGCTGATATCGCTGATGAAGAGAGCTTTTGTTCTGACCTGTATGAATGCTGGCACAATATGCTTTACGGCATAAATGCTGAGATATACAGCTATTATGAAAAGTATGGCAACAAGCTCGGCACGACCCTCAGCTGCCTGCTGGTAAGAAACGGCAAGTATTATATATTCCATGTGGGGGATACGAGGATATACAGCCTGGATGAAGGAGTAAAATGCCTGACCCTGGATCATACCGTTGCGCAGAAAGAGATCGACAGCGGGCTTGCTACGCCCGAGCAGATGGCGAATGACCGCAAAAGGCACATACTTACAAAGTGTGTGGGCTCCAGGGAACGTGTAAAGCCTGATTTTTATTCGGGCGATACTGCGGGGAATGTAAAGTATCTGCTTTGCAGTGACGGCTTCCGTGACAGGATAAGCGAAGACAGATTATATGAAAGGCTGTATAAGAATAAGCCTGTAAAAAAGAAAAAGCTCGAAAAGGCGATCGAAGAGGTCATCTCATCGGTCAAGAAGGCGGGGGAAAAGGATAATATCACCGCCATAATAGTACAGATAAGTGAGGATAATAAGAAATGATCATCAGTTTGGCTTTGATTGATAATGATAAACTTTACGGAAAAAGACTCAGCGCAGCTTATCAGGAGTTCTTTTCTCAGGTGGAGATAAGATACTTTTCTGATGTTGACATGGCTATGGAGAACATACGCTATAACCCTGTTGACGTTCTGCTCGTTTCTGAGGGGATATATCACAGCGCCAAGGAAAAGGTGAAAAATGCAAGCTGTAAGGTGCCTATTATCCTTGCAAATTCAAAGGGCATCAAGAAAATCGACGAGATAGATTCGGTATGCAAATATCAGAGAGTTGACCATATAAATCAGTCGGTAATGACTATTCTTGCGGAAAAGGGCGGCATCGGCTGGAACCCCGATAACGACGGCTCTACAAGGGTAGTGACCTTTATGACCGCAGGCGGCGGCAGCGGCTGCTCGACAGCGGCTGCGGCATATTCATGCAACCTTGCTTCAAAGGGCAATAAGGTCATATATGTTGACCTGAATGTGTTTGGTATGCCGAGTATGCTTTTCAGAGATGAAGGCAACTATACCATGACGGATTGTATAGTAGCACTTATCAATCAGAAGCCTAACCTCGGTATGCAGCTGAAAAACTTTGCAAGGAAGGACCCGAGCGGTGTGTACTATTACGCACCGGCACAGAATTCTCTTGACTGGCTGGATATGAAAGAGGAATCGATACTGCTGTTTGTCGATACGATAATAACCAGCGGCGGCTATGATATCGTCGTGGTAGATGCTAACCCAGGCTGGAACAAGGTGACATCTTACCTTGCCGACAAATCGAGCAGCATATATATGGTCTCTGAGGGAACGGCTGTTTCAAACGCCAAGACATTAAGGCTGTGGGAGGCTGCCTCGACATATTTCAGCACCCAGCAGAAGGATACCTCAAAGCTGAATGTTATATATTCCTGCTTTACAAACAGGTCACAGAGGATAAAGGATGACAGGATAAGAGACAGGGGAACTCTGCCGTTCATAGAGCATAAAAACGCATATGAGCTTGTGAGGGCGCTTTCAAACGGCAAGTATTGGGATATCTGATCGGAGAAATGAAAAATGAATGATGACAGCATTGTAAAAGCGATAAAGGATTATATCAGTGACAATGTAGTTTTAGCGAATTATTCTGATGATGAGCTAAGAGACCTTATAGAGCAGCTTGTTGCAGAGCAATCAAGCAGCAGCTATATACCGCCGAGCCAGCGTGTAAAGATAGTTGATGAGGTATACAGCTCCATAAGAGGTCTTGGCATACTCGACCTGATCATGCACGACGATCAGATAACCGAGGTAATGATAAACGGTAAGGACAATATATTCGTTGAAAAATCCGGCAGGCTGACAAAGCTCGATGCCAGATTTGACAGCGACAAGCGTCTTGAAGATATTATCCAGAGAATAGTCGGAAGTGCGGGGCGTGAGGTCAGCACCTCAAACCCTATCGTCGATACAAGGCTTGCGGATGGTTCACGTGTAAATGTCGTTCTGCCGCCTGTTGCACTTTGCGGCCCTACGGTAACTATCAGAAAGTTTTCAAAGACACCTATGACAATTGAAAAGCTGATAGCTTATGGGTCTATAACCAAGGAGATAGCTCATAAGCTTGAATTGCTTGTCAGGGCGAAATACAATATATTCATAAGCGGCGGTACAGGCTCGGGCAAAACCACGTTTCTGAACGCTTTATCGAATTACATACCTAAAGATGAGCGTGTAATAACGATAGAGGACTCGGCAGAGCTGCAGATAGTCGGCGTTGCCAACTTAGTAAGGCTTGAAACAAGAAATGCAAACAGCTCGGGTGTTGGTGAGATAAACATAAGAGACCTTATCAAATCCTCACTGCGTATGAGACCCGAGAGAATAGTTGTCGGCGAGGTCAGAGGCGGAGAGGCGCTTGATATGCTTCAGGCAATGAACACTGGTCATGACGGCTCGCTTTCAACAGGTCACGCCAACTCCACAGCAGATATGCTCAGCAGGCTTGAAACAATGGTGCTTCAGGGTGCGGCAGGGCTGCCGCTCGAAGCGATAAGGCAGCAGATCGCGTCGGCTGTTGATATAATCATACACCTTTCAAGGCTGAGAGACCACTCAAGAAAGACTATGGAGATAACCGAGGTCGTCGGCTATGAAAACGGCAAGATCATCCTCAACCCGCTTTACAGATTTGAAGAGGATGAAAAGAGCACGCTTGAAAAGGTCTCGGGCACGCTGAAAAGGACAGAGAACAAGCTGGTGCATGATTTTAAGCTGCAGCTGACGGGTATAAAGGAAGAGATATGATCGGTCGTATGCTCAATAGTTTGTTGATAGTATATATAGAGGCGCATTTTGAGCTTATTGTTCCTGTAATACTTATCCTTAATGAGATTATCTTTCTGGGTACTGTTATATGTGATCAATGTAAAGCGCTTAGATCGGTATATAAAAGCGATAATAAAAACTATAGGGATGTAAATATATATCATATCAAATATATTCTGTTGATCATATTGCTTATTTCCGCTAAATTAACTATGCCTTTCACGGCGGGAAATATCGGTGCTTTAGCATACTTTCTTAGAGGCTCTGAATTTGGCGCATTACTCAATGTGCATAAAATATGCATCACCGGGGCAAGTGCTTTAATGATGCTGGTGCATATTGCAGAAATATTTATTGTAAGAGGTTTTTTTAAGAAGACTGAATATAGAAACACCGTTTTTATGAGGATCGTAAAGTGGCTATTGATAGTTGTCTCTTTTTTAGCGGCGTTAGTTGCTGCGTATATATTTCTTTATAATTTGGTCGATGGTAATATAACTATGGACGGAGGTCTCGAGTATGAGCCATGGAGTCCTCCGAAATGATATCTCATTTGGTATGAAGGGTTGATTGTTATGGGATTATTTAAAAAGAAAAAAACACAACAGCAGGAAATTGAAAAGCCTAAGAAGAAAAAGAAAGAGCGTGGACCTCAGTATACAAATTCATTGGTCAATACGCCTGTGCTGAATTATCAGGAGTATTATTTCAGCAAAAGAGAAACGATCATATATAACACACTGGTATTCGTTGCCGGTGCTGTTATTGCATACATAATGTACGGCGGTATTGGAAGTAAGGAAGACGGTTCGCCGTCACTGCTGACACATATATTAAATATTGTAATATGCGGTGGTATAGGTGTTTTGGCTGTAAAGTTCTTTATCCCAGTGATAAGAGAAAAGCTCAGATCAAACCGCAGGAATACGCTCAGAGCGCAGTTTATGGATCTGCTCGACTCTTTGGCTGCATCAGTCGCTTCCGGTAATAATGCTGTTAAATCATTTGAAGCTGCACAGAATGATCTGGCTATGCAGTATGGTGAGGAATCATTTATATATGATGAGCTTAATCTTCTACTCGAAGCACAGAGGAATTTTATTGATATTGACCTTATGCTCACGGATTTTGGCAAGCGCAGCGGTATAAAGGAAATTGAGAGCTTTGCAAGGGTATATGCACTGTCATACCGGAAGGGCGGCGATTTTGGCAAGATCATAAGAGATTCATATGATATACTTTACAATAAGATAAATACCGAAATGGAAATTGAGACAAAGGTAGCCTCGACTAAAAATGAGCTGAATATCATGCTCGCCATGCCTGTACTTCTTGTCGGGATGATGAAACTGTCGGGCGGTGATTTTGCTGCCAACCTGCGAAGTGCCAGCGGTGTGCTCGGCACTACGATCGGTCTTGCTATAGTTGCCGGTGCATATTTTATCGGAAGAAAAATAACTGATATAGAGGTTTGATATATGATAGTATCGTATTTTGTGCTGGTTATTCTGCTGGCATTGTCTGTGCCGCTAACAATATGTATTTTAAAAGCGCCTGCATATGCAGACTATGTAAATGCGCTTAATAAGAACGATTTTAGCGGGTGTAAGTATTTTGGTCTTGGCTTTGTACTGATAGACCTTTTAAAAATTGATTTCAAGAGCGGCTCGGTACATAAAGCAAGAGAGCAAGCGGGTGTGTTGTTCGGGAGAAAATACGCTGACTTTTATGTCAGAGTATTATATGCACAGGCACTTACATATACAGTGATAATGCTGTATATTATGCTGTTTCTTGCCTGCCTTGTCGGAGGGACCGAAGGGTTGCTTTTTGTTGTACTCGGAATTGTTTCGGCAGCTGTGATCTATAAGTATTATCTGAAGAGCTATGAGGGAAAGATAGAGAAGCTCAATGAGATTTATATGAGAGATTTCCCTAATGCAGTATCGACCATAGCACTTCTTGTAAACGGCGGTATGTTTCTGCGTGATGCGTGGAAGGAGGTCGCATATTCTGATGATGCGCCTTTAAATATGCAGATGAGAACAGTTGTAGATGATATGAACAATGGCATAAGTGAA
>JAFYET010000316.1 GCA_017544125.1 Ruminococcus sp.
AGCTGTGCGCTGCCCCGATGTGCTTACAATATATAAATCGCACGAATGACAGAAATTTCAACTTGGCAAATTACACAAAAATCGGGTGCCACACATAGGCATATAGCACATATGCCTCCCCTGCCACGAAAAGTCTGCACATAGTAACAAAAAATTGAACCAATTTTAAAATTATTCTACAAAAGCCCGCCCTGTGTTTCGTTGACAAACAGGCTCAGATATGTTATTATAATAGTGTATGTTTTACTACTATAAAAGTGTATTTTTCTTTCGGGAGGCTTTTTAAAATGGGCGGATTTTTTGGTGCTGTTTCAAAAACAAACTGCGTGTTCGACCTTTTCTACGGTACGGACTATCATTCTCACTTAGGCACAAGGCGTGCAGGTCTTGCGGTGTACGGTGACAAGGGCTTTGACCGCTCGATACACAATATCGAGAACTCGCCATTCCGTACAAAGTTCCAGGACGAAGTGGATAAAATGGAAGGCTACTACGGCATAGGCTGTATCTCAGACTACGAGCCCCAGCCGCTGATAGTCAGAAGCCACTTGGGCACATATGCCATAACCACCGTCGGCAAGATAAACAACACAGATGAGCTTGTCGAGAGCGTATACAAGGGCGGCACATCGCACTTCTTAGAGATGAGCGGCGGCGACATCAACCCCACCGAGCTGGTGGCTGCTCTTATAAATCAGAAGGACAGCATTGCTGAGGGCATAAAGTATGTGCAGGAGAGCGTTGACGGCTCGATGACCCTGCTTGTTATGACAAACAAGGGCATATACGCCGCCCGTGACAGGCTCGGCAGAACGCCCTGCGTTATAGGTCATAAGGAGGACGGCTACTGCGTATCATTTGAGAGCTTTGCTTACCTCAACCTCGGCTACACCCACTACAAGGAGCTTGGCCCCTGCGAGGTAGTGTTCCTGACCCCAGAGGGCGTTGAGGAGATAGCCCCCGCCCGCAAGAAGATGAAGATATGCTCATTCCTGTGGATATACTACGGCTACCCCTGCTCGAGCTACGAGGGCTTATCGGTAGAGGAGATGCGCTACAACTGCGGCAGGCTGCTCGCAAAGCGTGACCATGTAAAGCCCGACCTCGTTGCGGGCGTTCCCGACTCGGGCACTGCCCACGCAATAGGCTATGCAAATGAATCGGGCGTGCCTTTTTCAAGACCGTTTATAAAGTACACCCCCACATGGCCCCGCTCGTTCATGCCCACCAACCAGTCAAAGAGAAACGAAATCGCAAAGATGAAGATGCTGCCCGTAGAGGCGCTCATCAAGGACAAGAGTCTGCTTCTGATAGATGACTCTATCGTGCGTGGCACACAGCTGAGAGAAACTACCGAGTATCTCTACGCCAGCGGTGCTAAAGAGGTGCATATACGCCCTGCCTGCCCGCCGCTGCTTTTCGGCTGCAAGTATCTTAATTTCAGCCGCTCAAGCAGTGAAATGGATCTGATAACACGCCGCATAATCAGAGAGCGCGAGGGCGATGATGTTTCAATGGAAACGCTTAAGGACTACGCTGACCCCGAGAGCCAAAACTACAAGGAAATGCTCGACGAGATATGCAGGCAGCTAAACTTCACCACACTTCGCTACCACAGGCTTGATGATATGATAGAGTCGATAGGCATGGACAAGTGCGACCTGTGTACATATTGCTGGGACGGAGAAGAGTGATGCGTTTGGCTTACGCCTCGCTCAATGAATAATGAATAGTGAATAATGAAAAATGAAGAATTAAGGTGTCGGTCATGCCGGCATCTTAATTATAATACAAAACAGAGGGTGTGCCGATGATACTGAAAAAACGAATAAAGCGCTTTCTGGCAGTTTTGCTGTCGGCGGTGATGTCGGTGACGTTATGTGCGGCGGTTTTTGCAAAAGAGGATAACGGCGACCCCGAGGTGGAGCTGATAGCCGAGTTTGACAGCGAGGTGTTTGATGATGACACGCTGCCGTCATTCACCTGCGCATTCGGCACACACGAGAAAAGCCCCGAGGGAACGAGTGCCAAGCTGACATTCGAGACAGAGGGCTGCGAGCTTACCACCAGCGAGCTTTTCGGCTACTCGACCATAGCCCTTGACAAATACGTATGCAAGCAGAGCCAGAACGGCGGCTTCTACCCCAACTACGGCGAGACGGTGACATTTGAGCCGAAAGCCGACAAGGGGCTGATAAAAGCTCACCTTGACATAAAAGACGCAGGCAACACCACGGTACACCAAAAGGATCTGAACGTCTGGTTCATCAGGCGTGACGGTGCGATAGCCATAAGCGACGAGGGATATGAGGGCTGCGAGAAAAGCCTTGACAAGCCGCTTTACAGGGTGCTGCTTTTTATGAAAACGCCCCTCGGCACGGTGACCAAGGTGCTGCTGCTTATACTATTCGGCGGCGGTATGTACTGCCTATTACACCACAAGGACATAAAACGGCGCATAAAAGCAAGAAAAGCGCTAAAACAGGAGAAGAAAACCAACAAGGGAGGAAACGACAATGGATAAAACAGCATTTTTGACCGCACTTAAAGACACACTGGGAAACAAATTCGGCAGCGACATAAAGAGCGCCCCCTCATGGCAGCTGCACGATGCAGTATCAGATGCGGTGATGAACATCATTGACGACAACTGGAGCGCAAGCCGCAAAGCGCACCTTGACAGCAGACGTGCCTGCTACCTTTCTATGGAGTTTCTTGTGGGCAGGGCGGTGTTCAACAACCTCCTCTGTCTCGGGATAAAGGACGAGGTAGACGGGATACTCAAAGAAAACGGCAGAAGCCT
>JAFYET010000317.1 GCA_017544125.1 Ruminococcus sp.
AGATATCAAACTTCATAATGAAGCACAGCTGGGCGTTTTTAGTAGTGTTCTTAGCACTGCTGCCGCCTGCTATATACGGTGAGACGCACACTGATGTTTACTACAACCTCACAGACACGCTGCCCACAGACCTCAACTCAGTAATGGCAGCCTCAAAGCTGTCTGAGGACTACGGCATAACCTCCTCCCACATCATAATGGTAGATGAGAATATGAAGTCTGCCGATGCCAACATGATGATAAACGAGATGCAGAAGGTCAAGGGCGTTAAAATGGCGATAGGGCTTGACTCGGTGCTTGGCATGGTGCCTAACGAGGCAGTCCCCGAAAGGCTCACAAAGCTGCTTAAAAACGGCGGCTGGCAGATGATGGTGGTAGGCTCGGAATACAAGGTGGCATCACCTGAAGTCAACGCACAGGTAGATGAGCTTGAAAAGATACTCAAAAAGTATGACAAAAACGGCATGATAATAGGCGAGGCGGCAGCCACCAAGGACCTTATAAATATAACCGACCGTGACTTCAAGATAGTAAATGCCCTGTCTATCGCAATGGTATTTGTGATAATCATATTCGCACTCAAGAGCATATCGCTGCCGATAATACTTGTAACAGCGATTGAGTTTGCGGTGTTTGTTAACATGGGGCTTTCATGCTACCTGCACACGACGATACCCTTTATCGCATCGGTAGTAATAGGCTGCATACAGCTGGGCGCTACTGTTGACTATGCTATACTGATGACCACCCGCTACAAGACAGAGCGCCTTGCAGGCAAGGATAAGCACGAGGCGGTATCCATCGCACTTGCTACCTCGATAAAGTCGATACTCGTTTCGGCGGTGGGCTTCTTTGCGGCGACCTTCGGCGTGGGCGTTTATTCAAGGGTAGATATGATCTCGCAGATATGCACACTGCTCTCCCGTGGTGCGCTGGTGAGCATGGTAACGGTAATTTGCATTCTCCCCTCCATGCTGCTGCTGCTCGATAAGGTGATAATATACACCACGACGGATATGAGAAAGCTGAGAAAGAAAAACGAAACAAACTATTACAAGCTGCCTGCCGCTGAGGCGACAGCTGATAAGTAAAAGGGGTAATCACTATGAAAACATGGACAAAGGTACTTGCAGGCGTGCTGGCAATACTGATATCTGCCGGCTCTACGGGGCTTTACGCACACGCAAATAAGGATAAAGACAAGAGCACACAAAGCACCTCAACCACGGCAAAGGCTGATGAGCCTGCTAAGACCGAGGGCTATTCGGAAAGCACCGTGCAGGCAAAGCGTGAGACGGTTTATGTTATGACCGATGCCAAGGGCAACAGGACGGACACGATAGTTTCAAACTGGCTGCAAAACCCTGAGAAGCTCACAGAGCTGCCCGATATGTCAGACCTGACAAAGATCGAGAACGTTAAGACCGACGAGGGCTTTACACAAAACGGCGAGAGCCTTAAATGGAACACAAACGGCGGCGACATCTACTACAAGGGGCACTCAGACAGCGAGCTGCCTATCGAGATAAGTGTTAGCTACAAGCTCGACGGTGAGGATATCGAGCCCGATCAGCTGCTCGGCAAGAGCGGCAGGGTCACTATCAGGTATGATTACAAGAACCTCTCCTCAAAAGAAGCCGAGATAGGCGGCAAGAAAGAGACGCTCTACACCCCCTTCGTTATGGCAACGGGGCTTATGCTCGACGGTGAGAAGTTCTCACACGTTGAGGTGAAAAACGGCAGGCTGGTGACAGACGGCGCTAAGAAGATAATCGTAGGCTACGCAGTTCCGGGGCTCACCGAGAGCTTAGGGCTTGCTGACAAGGAGCTTGATTTTGAGATACCCGAGTATTTTGAGATAGAAGCCGATGTTGATAACTTCGAGATAGGCATGGCGATAACCGTCGGCACCTGCGACCTGTTCAAGGATACAAACATCAACGGCGACAAGGTCGAGGAGATAAAGGGCAAGCTCGATGAGATAGCCGATGCCTGCGACCAGCTTGCAGACGGCACACAGCAGCTGTATGACGGGCTTGCACAGTTCAACGAAAAGTCGGGCGACCTGACAGACGGCATTGATGCGGTAGACGACGGCGCAAACAAGCTAAAAGACGGCGCAGCCAAGCTCGATGACGGTGTGGGCACCCTCAAAGACAAGGCGGGCGACGGTATTGATAAGCTGGCAGACGGGGCAGGCAAGCTCGATGACGGCGTGGGCAAATACACAGCAGGCGTTGCACAGGCAGATGCAGGTGCAAAGAAGCTGACCGCAAACAACGGCACCCTTATCAAGGGGCTTGGCGACTACACAGGCGGCATCGACACAGCATACAAGGGCGCACAGACGCTTATAAAGAATAACGATGCCCTCACAGGCGGCATTGATGAATACACCGCAGGCATAAACAAAGCGGCAAAGGGTGCTGACACCCTTACTGCAAACAACGATGCCCTCATAAGCGGCATAAACGAATACACCGCAGGCGTGGCACAGGCGCTTGCAGGCGC
>JAFYET010000318.1 GCA_017544125.1 Ruminococcus sp.
CCGCAGAAGAAGATACTGCAATTATAGTCAGGCATTGCACAGATATGATAATCTGCTGAACAGAGATTTTCATGCTGACAGACCTAATCAAAAGTGGGTAACAGACATATCATACATAAAGACCTTGCAAGGATTTCTGTATCTTTCGGTTATACGTGACCTTTATGACCGCAGCATAGTCGCATACAAAACATCAACTGTTCAGAACATAAATCTTGTTCTCAATACTATCAAAGCAGCCAAGAAAAAGGAAAAGGTCACTGGAGAGTTGCAGCTCCACAGTGACCAAGGGTTTCAATACACTTCACAACCGTATTTTAACCTAACTAAATCATACAACATTACGCCGTCAATGTCAAGACGTGGGAACCCGTATGATAATGCTTTAGCAGAAAATTTTTTCTCGATCCTAAAAACAGAGTGCATTCACAGGACGAAGATCAAAACATTTGCCGATGCAAGACGGCTCATTGATGATTACATCTACTTTTACAATCACCAGCGCATTCAACTCAAAACAAAACTGACTCCGCTTGAATTGCGAAGCCAGTTCGTAGCTTAATTCTATTTGCCATAGGGGCTTTTTTGTGCCGTACGCACAATGTGGGGCGGTTCAACAGCCCCGAAGCAGCTTTTGCGGCTTTATTCTTTATTAACCCTGATATTTGTTATGGCGCACTGGTCGCCTGTAATGGCTGCGTAGACGGTGCTGTTTATGCCCGTGAGCTTTGCGGTGGTTTTGAGTATTATACCTGCGTTTTCGGTGGCGACGGTGATATTGCCGCCCTCTCTTGTTATAGTCATGGTGCAGTCAAAGCCCTGCTTGTTGAGCTTTTTCCACTCCTCCCAGCCGCCGAAGCTGTCATCCTTGCTCACCGATACATCGCATGAGCAGGCAGCATCGCACTCCCAGCACTCGCCGTCAAGCCTCATCAGCGCCAGGTCACGGTAATTCTTGCCGCCCACTATGCCGTCATCTGAGGTGAAGATGTTTATAAACGGGCAGTGCCATACGAGCCTTGCGGTAGGCAGGCTCTTTGTGTGGAAGCTGATGTGCGCAACGCCCTCTTCCAAAGCCACGCTCTTCGATGCGGCGGTGCGGTAGCCGTCTATCTGAACATTCGGCATATCGCCCTCGGGCTCGTCAATGTAGCTGATCTCCTCGGCTATCCTCGGGATATAATCATCAGCCACGGGCTTTGCCGCCTTTTCTATACGCACATTGGTTATGCTGCACTGCTCGCCTGTGATGCCTATATATGCAAAGCGTGAGCTGTCGGGAAGCGCTATTATGACCTCCTGCTGCTTGCCGCCGCCTATGAGCCTTATGAGCGCATGGTCTTTTTTCTTTACGGCTTCTATCAGGTATTCGTTTTTCTTTTTGAGCAAGTCGCCTTTATATGCCGAAGTCTTGCTCTGCGTCTTTCGCACATTGGGGAAAGAGCTTTTGCCCTCACGGAAGAACTCGCCGTATTCGTAGTAGTTTAAGTCCTTTATCTCGTCATCTGTGGTATGCACCTGCCCGTCAAGCGAATCAAACAGTATCACCGAGGGGGCGGCATTGCCCTTGCCGTTTATCTCGAGCCTTACAGTTGTTAATGTGTCGCTTAAGGGTATGCCCAGAGAAACGGCGCTTCTGTGCTCGTCTACTACAAGCTCGTTCCTGCCCGATAGCTCGGTCATGTCGTCACGCTCTTTCATCTCATACTCTGTGTCCAGGTCTATAAGGTGGAGCATCAGCCTTGCATAGTCGGGGTCAAACTGCGTGCCCATGCCCTTGACAAACTCCTCACGCACCTTTTGCTGTGGTATGGGGTCACGGTAGCTGCGCTTTGAGGTCATGGCATCGTAGGCATCTGCTACCGAGATTATTCGGGCGATATCAGGTATTTCCTCGCCCTTGAGCCCGTTGGGGTAGCCCCGCCCGTCAAACCTTTCATGGTGGAACCTTGCGCCTAAGCTCAGGAACGGGAACTCGGTTATGCCCTGCAAGATATGTGCGCCCACATCGGGGTGCTGCTTGATTATCTCAAACTCCTTATCCGTCAGCCGTGAATCCTTATTTATTATATTGCCGGGAATACCTATCTTGCCCACATCGTGCAGAAGCGCAACATAGTATATCTCGTTGCATTCATCGTCATTTTTGCCGCTCATCTCAGCGAGCTTTTTAGAATACTCCGCTACCCTCGAGGAATGCCCGTGGGTGTAGGGGTCCTTGGCATCTATGGCGTTTACAAGCGCCGTAGCCGTCTGCTCGAAGAAGAGGCGATGCTTTTTATGCTGGCGCTCACGCTCAATGTATACCGAGGTCTTTTTGTTGAGGTAATGCTTTGCTATAAGCACCATAATAAGTATCACCAGCACGCCGCACAGCGCATAGAACCACCAGTACTCGTAGAAGGTGCGCTTTTTGGTTATGCGCAGGGTGACTGTCTGGGTCGCCTTATGTGTAACACCGTCAATAAGCGAAAGCCTCAGCTCATACTCGCCGCCGCCGAGGTTTGTGTAACGCACGGGCGTCATATCTGATTTGTTGAGGGTGACGGGCTTTTCATCGGCACCGTCAAGGTAATACTGTATCAGCGGGTCGTGCATAGTATAGGTCAGCGCATAGCTGTATATAGTGATGTTCCTTGCGGAGGAGGGGAGGGTGAAGTTGCCGTCTTCATCGGGGTAATATCTGTTCTCGCCGTCGTCTATGTAGGGTACGCTGAATTTTATATCCTGCGTCGGCGAGAAGTATGAGTCGATATTTACAACGCTCACACCGCTGCGGCAGGCGATATACAGGTCGCCGTTATCATCAAGGAAGCTGTATGAGCCCTCTGTGGGCAGGCTCGGCAGACCGTCGGCAACGCCGTAGAAGTGGTATTCAAATTCATCGTTATTGAGCATATCATCAACGCCTGCAACATATATGCCGTTTGATGATAGCACCCACGCCTTGCCGTTTTTATCAAAGAAGATATCGTAGTTATCCTTATATGGGAAGCCTGCAATATGCCTGATAACGCCGTCTTTTATATACTCTATCGAGTTTGAGGTTATGACCCATATGATGTCACGGTCTTCGTCATACTTCATTCGGGTGATAACATCGCTGGTCAGCCCGTCTTCACGGGTCAGGTGGGTGAGTATGCCCGATTTTTCCATGTAAATGCCGTCACCGTCTGTGCCGAGGTAGTATATGCCCTGCTTATCGGCGACCGCTGTCTGTATGATAGTGTTTTGCAGCCCTGTTGTTGCAGTTATCCTGCGCTCGAGCTTGCCGTCACGGAACACCACAAGCCCGCCGTCAGTTCCTGCAAGCACCGCACCGTCGGGCGCTGTGGTGACGCAGTTTATCACATTGCTGGGCATACCGTTTTCTTCGATATAGTTTATCTTCTTATTATCTTTGGAGTAGTACCACAGCCCGCTGTCATAGCTTGATGTGGCTATCCACACACCGCCGTCATCATCTTCGGTCATACAGCTTACAATGAAGCCGCTGACATCGCCTATTATATCTGATGTGGCGTAGGTGTAGTCTTTCTTGAAAGCATCAATGCCGTTGTCGCCGCCTGCAAAGATGACATCATCATACAGGCATACAGTATTTATAGCAGATGATTTGAACGTATAGTGCGCATTGGCAAAAATGTCATAGAACCTGTTGGCGACTATTTTCATAACGCCCTGCTTTGACGAGGTGAACCAGAGGTTGCCCTCCCAGTCCTCGGTCATATCGTTTATGCCGCTGTACAGGGGTATCTGGCCCAGCAGCACGAGGTCATCTTTTTCGTTTATATAGAATATCATGCCGTTTATGATTATCCATACCCTGCCGGCGGCGCATTTGACCGAGATTATGGGGTCAGACGAGAGCATGAGCGAGCCCGAGGCTTCGATCTGCCCCATTGCAAGCCCCTCATCATATGTTACGAAGAATGGCTGAAGCTCCTTGAACCCGTCATCAAAGCTGCCCCTGTATACAGCACCGCTGCCCGAGCCGAGCCACACCTCGCCCGTCTTGTCAACAGAGGGGCATACTGCCGTAACAGCCCCAGCATCGGTCGAGTCAGCCTCATAGAAATCAGTCACCTTGCTGTCTTTTATACGGAAGAGCGCACCCTCGTTGGTGCAGCCGTATATATCGCCGTTATCGGCATTTGCGAGCTGTAATATATAGTTGTATTCAAGCCTTTCGTCCTTAAGGGGGCGCAGGTTCAGGTCACTGTCTGCAATATATATGCCACGCTTTGTGCCGATGAAGATGTTGCCGCTCTTATCCTGTGCAAAGGCGCTGACGGATAATGAACCGAGCCCGTCACCGGTGGTGAGGTGGTTTATCTGCCCGCCCAGCAGGCACACCACGCCGTTATCGTTAGTGCCTACCCACAAACGGTGGTTACTGTCTTCAAACAGCGTATTCACGCCCGTTATGTCGTCCGAGCGCTCCTCCCTCTCAAAGGAAGTGCCGTCATATTTGATCAGACCGCTGTTGCTGCCTATCCAAATGAACCCGTCAGATGACGAGAGCACGGCATTCGCATCGGAGGTGGGCAGACCGTTGTCGGCGTTATATAGCTTTGCGGTATAGCCTATGCCCGGTGCCTGCCCCGTGACCG
Source organism: Ruminococcus sp. (assembly GCA_017544125.1). Taxonomy (GTDB): domain Bacteria; phylum Bacillota; class Clostridia; order Oscillospirales; family Ruminococcaceae; genus NK3A76. The sequence continues at coordinate 4,614 of JAFYET010000318.1, forward strand.
CCATGCTGCCGCTGACGGGAGCGCCCTGCTCATCTGCAAATGTAGAAAACGCAAAGCAGAGCATATAAACGCAGCAGACTGCAAGCATGAGCAGCCTTTTGTTGATGGTGATTTTCATATAAGTCTTCTTTCTTTGTGTATAATAAAAGCCCCACGGGGTATGTTTTCCCCCGTGAGGCATGATAGTTTTGGTTTATGAGTAAAGCCATGCCTTACTCTGCAAGTGTAGCATACACAGCCAAATTCTGTCAACGGTATAAAATAAAATGATTGTAAACCTTTAATGAATGTAACTTATTCATCTATCATGATAGCCTGCGTCCAGTATTCGCAGTTGTATATGTCTGTGAGCTTATACATGAGCCTGAGCCTGCCGCTGCCCACATCTGTGTTTCTTATCTGCATATTGTCTGAAACGGTTATCTGCGAGCCCAGCTTATGCTCTGCCTGAAACTCCCCGTCATAGGTATAGCAGCTGCATATAAAGTCAAGGGTATCGCCGTTTTTAAGCTCGGTCATGCTCTTGGCGACCGTCAGCGTTTCGTCCTTATAGTCATACTCAGCGCCTGCGATATAGCCGTCGGGGGTGTCGTTGTCAAACACTATATAGAGCTTTACCTTTTCGCCGTTGAGCAGAGCGGGAACATAGCCGGTTATCGAGTATTCGTCGCCGTTTTCATATGTGTCGGTGTGGTAGTATGCAACAGGCTGACCGTTTATCGAGAGCCAGCTGCGGTCGGTATCTGCCACCAGCTTGCTGCCGTCAAAGGAGTAGACGTTGTCAAGCCCCAGATCGACAAAGCACTCGCCGTTATCGTAGAACATATTAAGGTCGATAAGGTGAACGAGCTTCCACTGGTCATCGGTAAGCTCTAAGGTGTATCTGCCGTTTTCCTCCTGCCATGTGAGCTTGCTCGCATCAAGGTAATTGTCGGCAAGATACTGCGCTTCCTCCTCCTCGGAGAGGGCAGAGTCTTTCATAAATGCAGTATTGCTCTCATCGAGCCCCTCTATATTCCTGCCCGAGCCGCCGAGGAAAGCCCCCAGCAGCTGGCTGATATTTGCAGCATTGCCGCTTGAGCCTGATGACAGCCCGCCGAAGAGTGAAGCCGCCGCCGAGCCTGTGCCGCCCGCAGCTATTTGCCCGCCTGTTTCAAGTGAAGCGAACTGTTTTATGCACTTTGAGTATTCATCATCAATGCCTATCTCGCTGTAATTGGAGCAGGCGGTGTCAACATAGGATGTGCGCTTGTAGGGGAAGTAGATAGACACGCCGTAGGCATTTGTCATTGTGCCGCCGGTGCGGTTATACTTTACTGCGCCTTTTACCGCATCGGCGAGCTTTTTGCTCTCGTCTGTGCCCACATTCTCGGCAAGGTTCACAAGGTCGACCTGGTCTATGCGTGAGCTTGCAGCAAACTCTCTTGTCTTGTACCTTGCATCAGAGACCGTCTGGTATTCCTTGTTGTTTATAAGCCCCGTTACCGACTTTGAGAAGCCCGAAAGGTTCTCAGGCACGGTGTTTGCAAACTCTGCCAGGTCGATTATCGAAAGGGTAGTTCTGCTGCCACGGCATTCCTTGTTGCAGGTGGATATAAAGTCGTCGATGATGTTCTTGCCTATATCCACCGTCGGCATAGAGGTGTTCTCGCCGAGCTTTGTGAGCCAGTTTGTGTAGTACCAGCCGATGCCCGGCTCTGTCTCCTCCGAGGCTATGAGGTAGTCGGCATACTGGTCGAGCATGAGCGCCGTTTCTGCTGTTGCCATAAGGCAGGCATCAAAGCCTATGAAGTCAAAGGTCATATCAGCGTCTTTAAGCGCCTTGTTTATGCCTGCAAGGCTCATTGAGCCTGACTTTTTGTTCTTTTCATCATAGCCGTAGCCGCTTACCGAGCCGCCGCCGTGATCCCACAGTATCAGCTCATTGCGGTTGGCGGGGTAGTTCTGCTTGCAGTATTTTATAAACGATGTAAGTGTCTTGGGGTCGGTCATGGTCTTGTCGCCGTCATCGGATTTAAGTGACACAAGACCGCCGTTTTTCACTTCGTATATCTGGTTTACCTTGTTTGAAATGCCGTTTGTCTTCCACTTCGAGCAGCCGCCTGTGTAGACGATGATGCGCACGTTGTCGCCGTATTTCGCCTTTGACATCTCGGCAAGGTCATTTGTTGCCATGCCGTGCTTTGATTCAAGGTCGGTGCCGCACATATACACCATAATGGTTACGGTGTCCTGACCGTTGCCCTTTATGACGGTGCGCTTTTGACGTGAGCCTTCTGCCACATCTCTTTTTACCTCGGTGACGCTGTCTGCCTTATAGCCGTTGGGGTCATCGCCCGCACCGCCGTCACCGCCACCTGTGAACATCTGCACAAAGGCTATTATCGCCGCAAGTATGCCCGCACCTATGCCGCCGCCGATGGCTGCACGCTTGACTGCGGGGTTGGCAGCCGCCTGATGAGGGGCAGGGCTCAGGCTCTCGCTTTCGCTGCTTTGAAGCTCTTCGCCCAGCTGAACGCCGCTGCCGCCCTCGGCCTTGAATTTCTCCCTCGCACGGGGTCTTCTGTTATCGTCTGACATATATATCCCTCCGGAAAGTGTGATTGATTTTTGATTATCTGAGTCATAGCTTTAATATGCTGTGGCTTATTCCAATGCACAATGAAGGAATCGTCCTTGCGGGCGAAGTATGCCCATTCGGGCTATAGCTTACCTAATCACTCTTACAAGCGAAATCTGCCGCCCGAACAAGTCCGAATGGACATTCGTGCGGCAAAGCCGCACACATCAATTGTGCATTGTGCATTGTTTTAACACCAGTGTATTAAAACAAGCAAATCTGCTCTTATTCGTCTTATTCAAAGCTCGTTATTCGCTTGAATTTTATACTTATAAGGTCAAGCCCGCCGAGACCGAAATGCAGGCGCATAACGGTAAAGCGTGAGAACATGGGCAGCTTGCTTATGGTGTTGCTTACAGGCTTGCCGCCTGTGCCGTTCCATGTAAACGCACCGAAGGGCGTGCCAAGGCTGAATACCGTAACTGGCATCTGCGCAAGCTCGCTCTGCTGTGAGCTGGCTGTCAGCGTAACGTCATAGAAGCCCGGCTGCGGTAGGTCAAGGGTGAAGCTGAAGTCCTTGCCACGTGCGGTCTTGACACTGCTCAGGTCAATACTCAGCTCGTCTTCAAGGGTGACTACGCCGCCGTTGTCGCCGCTGTCATCATCAAGCTCGGGTCTGCCGACTATCTCTACCTTCTCGTCCTCGCCAAGCAGGCGCTTCATGGCGTGCGTGCCAAGCAGGAAGCCGAGTATATTCTTAGCGCAGCGCACAAGCTCTGCACGGGTGAGTGAGCCGTCAGCAAGGGCAGCGGATACGTTGTCATTTCCCTTGCTGCCGTCGGGGCAGACCATGTATACATCGTTTTGTGCCGAGACCATTGCTGCCAGGTCGCTCTTGTCGGGTTCACTGCCACGGCGGTTGATGTTTGCCCACCAGTCGGTCATGACAAAGCCCTCATACCCCCACTGGTCACGGAGTATCACGGTGTTGAGGTCATAGCTGCCCGCTGTCCATAAGCCGTTTACCTTGCCGTAGGTGGTCATTACCGAGCGGCAGCCGCCCTGCTTTATAGCCGTGTAAAAGCCCTTCAGATATATCTCACGCAGCGCCCTTTCGGAAACTACCGTGTCAAGGGTGTGCCTGCCTGTTTCCTGATTGTTGCCGCACAAGTGCTTTATAGTTCCCTCAACGCCCTCGCTGTGCAGACCCTTTAGCTCTGCTGCTGCCATAGCGCCTGTCAGGTACGGGTCTTCCGAGAAGTATTCAAAGTTTCTGCCGTTTAATGGGTGGCGGTGAATGTTCATACCGGGGCCCAGCAGGCAATCGACCTTGTTTGCACGCATCTCTCTGCCCATGAGTGTGAAAAGCTCTGTGACAAGCTCTTTGTTGAAGGTGGCTGCAATGAGTGTGCCGATAGGCAGGCTGAATGCCTTTGCCCCCGTGTCGAGCCTCATGCCCGACGGACCGTCGGAGCAGCAGCCGCAGGGTACGCCAAGAGAAGCAAGGCGCTGTGAAACGCCGCCGAATGCAGCAGCTGTGCCGGGCGTTACCTTAGGCGAGCACATTCCCTCGCCTCGCACAAGGCAGTTAAGGTCATCATCGGTCAGCTGCGATATGAATTCATCAAGTGTGTGCTTGCCGTGCACCACATCACCGAGAAGTATTCCCTTGTCGCCGGTAAATGGTATGTCTTCGGGCAGGGCTTCAAGCCTGCGCCTCTCCTCATCATACTCTGCAAGGGGTACAGGCTCGTATGCACGCTTTCCGCCCTTTCTCACCATTCGCTTAAATGGCTTGTAGGGGGCGAGCGCCTGTTCAAGCTGTTCTATCACAGCAGGCTTGTCGCCGAAGAAATAATCGGCATAAAAGTCATCAACAGCGATGAGCCCTGTGTTGTTCATCACGGCTGCACATATGAGCAGTCTCGGCTTTTCGGGCAGCACCCAGCAGTTTTTGTGCCCTGTAATGCCGCTGTCGTCATACACCGCAATGTCACGTATGTCCATATCTATCGTTATATCATCAGACTCACCCGGCGCAAGGGTCTTTGTCTTTTCAAATCCGCACAGCACGTTTTCGGGAAGAGCTATGTATTCATCGGGCACTTCGCAGTATTTGCAAAACAGCATTACCACATTCTTGCCGGGGTAATTGCCGGTATTCTTCACTGTAAAGGTGTAGCTCATGCCGCTATCGGTCTTTTTTCTGCTCTCAAGGGTTGTTTCAAATTCAGTATACGAAAGCCCGTAGCCGAAGTGGTAGCGCACCCTGTCTTTGGCGAAGGTGTCAAAGTAACGGTAGCCGACGAATATATCTTCAACGTATGTGTTGCTTTCCTTGCCGCCGAAAACACCGTCTGAGGGGTAGTCATCAAGAGAATAGGCTATCGTGTCAGGCAGGCAGCCGCTGGGGGAGACCTCGCCTAAAAGCACCCTTGCAGCGCCCGTGCCGCCCGTCATGCCGCCGTGCCATATGTACATTACAGCCTCGGGGGTGAATTCGTCGATAAAGCTCATATCAATGATATTGCCTGTGTTTAAAAGCACTATTACTGTATCAAAATGCCGCCTTACTATGGTTAGCATATCCCGCTCGCCCTCTGAGAGGCAGTATGAGCCGGGGGTGTCAGAGTTATCCATTTCCTCGCCCGCTGTGCGCCCTATGACCACAACGGCTTTGTCGGCGGTCTTTGCGGCAGCTGCCACAAGCTCATCGGTCAGCGGCATCTCCTTTTGCGACCAGGGCTCGTTGCCCCAGCCCTCGCCGCTGTCGTAGGGGTTCTGCTCGACCCAGCTTTTGTAGGTGTCAAGCAGCTTTGTATTGAGTTTAGCACCTGCCTCGGTGAGCCCGTCTGCGATGTTTGTGACCTTGTCAACGTTGACCATGCCGCCCGAGCCTGTGCCGCTTTTATAATAATCAAGCTGCACCCTGCCAAAGAGTGCAGTTTCGCTTTGCTTATCAAGCGGCAGAGCGCCGCCCTCGTTTCTTAAAAGCACAGCGCCCTCAGCGTTCACCTGTGCTGCCTTTTCAAGATATTCGTTCCAGTCAAGCCTTATCATGATACTGCTCCTTGTATATGGATTTTTGTCTTTATATTATACCATATTATATACGGCTTTTGCAATACTATCTTTGAAATTAGCGGCACATTGGCAGATATGAAACGAGTTATTTGCATATTGCCCCTTTACTTTTGTTGACATTTAAGTTATAATAGTATAAGAAAACCCGCCATGGTGTATAGCAGGCGGGTGCAAAGATAATACATGGAGGAATATGATTTGAAGGCAGGCAAAAGACCGTGCAAGCTCTCTTTACAGCTTATAACCATGACCGTATTGCTGTTCATTGTCGGTACGGCAATAGGTGCAGTGCTGCTTTATACGGGCAGCAGGGACCTTTATCTTCAGGCAAAGGACGATATGATATCCTGCGACCTTAAAGAGCTCAAAGAAGGCATAGAAAACATGGTGTGTGTTGACTGGCTGTTTGACTATTGCCGTGAGCACGACGGCTACGATGAGAAGATCACCGAGGAAGATGATATGCTCATCTCGGAAGTCAACAGCGAGTATAACATCTATGATTCTGACCCAAAGGAAAAATACAAGATATACAGCTCACTTGACAGCGAGCATCAGGCTGCCATTGCCAGACTCGAATATTTGCAGCTGAACAATTATCTTTGCTCGATGTTCCATACATCAGATTATGAAAAGCTCTACTGCATAGACATAGGCAGCAGCAACTGCGGCTTTGTGTACTGCGATGCGAAAAAGCTCGAGACCAATGAGGCGGAAGTATACAGAAAGCCGATAACCGGCATGACATGGGATTACAGCGTATCCGATCACCCTGCCATAGAAAAGCTAAGAGCGGGCAACGGTGAGATGGAGTTTGAGATAGCAGCTATTGACAACAAGAAAGATGCCACAAGCTACATCGGTTATCTGCCCATAGGCAGCAAAAGTGCTGTGCTGTGCCTGAGCTACGACTGGGCACCCTTCCGCAGCCAGTTGCAAAGCAAGGTGCTGATACTTGTTTTGGTGCTTTTGGGGGCAATGCTGCTGACCTGCGTGCTCATTATGGCTTTCCTTAGAAAGATAGTCATAAGACCTTTGAACACTGTTGAAAGTGCCATGCTCAGCTACATGGAGGAGAAGGACAGCGCAAAGGTAAAGGAAAAGCTCGCATCGGTAAAAACACGCAATGAGATACAAAGGCTATCGCAGAACGTTGAGGGGCTCACTGCCGAGGTCGACAGCTATGTAAGCAGCTTGAAACAGCTTACAAGAGAGGTCATGGAAGCGCTTGCGCAGACCATAGATGCCAAGGACACATACACAAACGGTCACTCGTTCCGTGTGGCGTTATATTCAAGAATGCTTGCCAAGGCGCTTGGTATGTCAAGGCAGGAGCAGGAAAACATCTACGACATGGGGCTTCTGCACGACATAGGCAAGATAGGCATACCCAACACGATAATCAACAAGACGACAAAGCTGACCGATGAAGAATACGATGTTATAAAGAAGCACCCGATATACGGCTATGAGATACTGTCTAAAATTGAGTCGATGCCCGAGCTTTCAATAGGTGCCAGGTATCATCACGAGAGGATAGACGGCAAGGGCTACCCCGACGGGCTCAAGGGCGACGAGATACCCTACATGGCGAGGATAATAGCAGTTGCCGACAGCTACGACACGATGACCTCGAACCGCAGCTACCGTAAATACCTGCCCCAGGACGTTGTACGCAGCGAGATAGAAAAGAACATCGGCACGCAGTTTGACGAAGCCCCCGCCAGAGCAATGCTCGACATAATTGACACCGACAAGCATTATATGCTTCATGAATAAGTCTTTTTACAGGCGGTTTTATACACTTGACAATTTATAACAAATATGGTATAGTATACATGACGGCTCCTATGAGTCGTTAAGACGTTTTTCTCGTCTTGCCTTAAAAGGCACCTACTGTTCGGGCAAGAGGGCAGTAGGTGCCGCTTTGGTTTTGGGGGCGGGTCGGTTTAGTGGATAATGAAGAATGAATAGTGAATAGTGAATAAAACAAAAAGTCCTTTGATGGTTACATCAAAGGACTTTTTGGTGCAGGAGATGGGACTTGAACCCACACAACCTTGCGATCACTGGCACCTGAAGCCAGCGCGTCTGCCATTCCGCCACTCCTGCAAATATAATACCCGATATTTTCACACGCCTCAGATATGGCGGGGTGGGTGCATAAACAACACTTATCCACGCTTTGTGCCGAGCTTTTTGACCCGACTATAAAATTATATCATATTGCCGCCGACTTGTCAAGCCTTTTTTGCAGTTTTTATTGAAATAAGCGATCAATGCCGTTTGGGGTTGATTTTTGCTGTGTGAAGTGGTATAATTACATAAAGTCAAAAAAATAACAGCCACTGGAGATGACAGAATGGAAGAATCAGCTCTGTATATTTCATATATTATAACCGAAGTCTTCTGCATATTCTTTTCTATCGGCATTATCATAAAATCCAACAAAAACGTGGGTACCGACCTGCAAATGCAGCATTTCAGAGGAATGGCGCTTTTTTTTATACTCTACCTTGTGAGCGACAGCCTCTGGGCATTGGGGCAGGGGGGCATAATACCTTTTAACAGCACACTCAATAAGATAACGAGCATCACAGGTCTTGTGGCGGTGTCGCTGCTGACACTGGGGTGGTGTATATTCGTTATTTACAGGATAGACCAGAACAACTCAAAGAATATGCGGGTGCTGATCATAATGCACCACGCCGTTGCGGCGGCTGACTGCCTGCTTACGGTGTCCTCGGCATTTACGGGCTTTATTTTCTATATTGATGATAATAACATCTACCGGCTGGGCAGCGGCTATGCCGTTCATCTGGTGTTTGTAATGGTACAGCTTTTCGGAAGCGGTATATATTCATTTATACACAGCTTTTCAAATAAGCAGATAAGGCTCAAAAAGGAATACCGCCTGCCGCTGCTGTTTATCATAATTCCCGCAGCTACGGCGATAGTGGAGGGTATGCTGCCGCTGACACCGATAGTCCCTCTCGGTATATTCCTGCCAATACTTCTGGCATTTTTGGAGATACAAAACAGCGAGATATACTCCGATGCCCTTACAGGGCTTAATAACCGCAGGCGTATGGAGATGTTCTTGCAGGATATGATACATAACGCCTCAAAGGAAAAGCCCTTCTTTATACATATCATAGATGTCAACGACTTCAAGCTGGTAAATGACAAATTCGGGCATATAGCAGGCGACAAGACGCTCAGGCTTGTGGCTGATGCACTTCATAACGTATCTGACAGCCTGCACGGCTTCTGCGCAAGATACGGCGGCGATGAGTTCGTGCTGATAATCAGCGATGATGCGCAGGTGTGGGAGGCTATACAGAAAGAGGTCGACTCGATGCGTGAGCAGTGCGCCGACCTGATACCCAAAATATCAGTGTGTACCGGGTGCGCTGTGTGTACCTCAAACGCCATGACGGCAGCTGAGCTTATAGCACAGGCAGACGAGCAGCTCTATGAGCAGAAAGAGATATTCCACGGGAAAAAGGATAAATCAGGGGAATAAGTGAATAACAGACAAAACAACAGCAGCAGTATCCGTTTTGGTACCGCTGCTGTTGTTTTGTTATTTCGGGAAAACCGGCAGCTCCTCAAGAAAGATTATATCATCTCTCTTTGCTGCATCGCCCTCGGCTAAAACTGCGCCCTCGGCAGCTATACTGCCGCCTGCGGCTTCTACCAGCTTCTCAATGGCTATGAGCGATTCGCCGGTGCTTATAACATCATCAAGTATCAGAACACGCTTGCCCTTTATGCGCTTGGCGTCCTCTTTTGAAAGGTAGAGCGTCTGCTCGGCGGCGGTGGTTATCGACTTGACATTTACCGATATGGGGTCGGTCATATACAGCTTGACCGACTTTCTTGCTACTATGTAGTTTTTGCCCGACTGCCTTGCTGCCTCGTATGCAAGCGGTATGCCCTTTGACTCGGCGGTGACAATTATGTCAAACCCGGGGGCTTTCTTTAAAAGCTCCTCTGCGCACTTTACCGTCAGCTCAACGTCTGAGAACATCACAAAGGCTGCGATGTCAAGGCTTTCGTTCACGGGGCAAAGTGGCAGCTCTCTTGTAAGCCCCGCAACGTTTAGTGTGTATGTCATTTTAAACATCTCCTGAATAGTTATTCTGCGGTCTGTGTTTCGTTATCCTGAGCTTCAGCGTCCTGCGTCTCTACCTTCTTGATGTCCTCAGACTGATCCTTTGTCAGGTCAAGGGTGGGGAACATCTTCGTCTCGGGCAGCAGCATATTGAAGCCGTCAGTGCTGTCAATGCTGAGCGTTGCCTGGTCAAAGCTCAGATCAAGAACGTGCCCGCCGAGATTCCTGTCCTCCGAGATAAAGTGCAGGTGCCAGCCTACGGCGTTCAAGTCATTCATATACTCCGGGCAGTAAAGACCTACCACCGTGCCCTTTATATTCTTCCACTTGAACTCTCTCTGGTCGGTGGAGAGGGCTTCGGCAAGGGTCTTGTAAGGCTCCTCCTGCTTGAGCTCGCTCCTTGCGTGCATCATTTTGAAGCTGCCGTCTATCCTTATAAAGTAGAAGCGGTTTTTGCCGAGCTTTGCTGCCTTTTCATCAAGCATGGTCTTAAGTGAGCCGATGTCTGCGATATCGCTCAGCTTTTCTTCGCTGTCAGCATCAAAGAATGTGACGTTTGCAAAGGGTATAGTCTCCTTGTCGGGGGCTTTTTCAGTGCTTCCGTCGCTGAACGCCCTGTAAACCTCGCCGTCAAGCATTATAAGCTCGCCGTTTACACCCTCAAAGGTGCCGATGCCTATATCGCCCTTGCCCTTAAGGTCTTTCACCGTCACGCTGCCGTAGTAGTCGCCCAGAGTAAGCCCCTGCAAAAGAGACACCTGAAATACCGTCTCTCTGTCAACTGTCGGGTCAACGCTTGTTTGTTCGGGCGCTTCGTAGATAGATGTGAGCTTGTCGCTGCCCGAGCTGCCGCAGCCTGTGAGCAGAGCCGCCGCAGCAATGCTTGTTATTATAGCTTTCTTCATGTGATTTTGCACTTCCTTATAAGAATACATATTTGAGCACGAACAGAACCGCCAGAACGTACATGAGCGGGTTTATGTTCTTGCGCTTGCCGCAGGCAAGGTTTATAACAACGTGGGATATGACGCCCAGTGCGATGCCCTCTGATATGCTGTAAAACAGCGGCATTGCTATTATGCACAGATAAGCGGGTATGGCCTGTGCGTAATTATCCTCAGTGAACTTGAGGTCACCGATAGATGAAAACATCAGGAAGCCTACCAGTATCAGTGCGGGGGCTGTTGCAAATGAGGGTATAGCGATGAATACAGGTGCTAAGAACATCGACAGCAGGAAGAGTATAGCCGTTGTCATTGATGTAAGACCCGTTCTGCCGCCTGCGCCAACGCCCGATGCCGACTCAACGAATGTGGTGGTGGTAGATGTGCCGAGCACAGCGCCTGCCGAGGTAGCCACCGCATCAGCCATAAGTGCCGGCTTGATAGCTGGCAGCTTGCCGTTTTCATCGAGCATACCTGCCTTTGAGCTTACGCCTATCAGTGTGCCGATAGTGTCGAAAAGGTCAACAAAGAGGAATGAGCATATTACCACTATGAAGTTGAATATGCCCGTATCGCCCAGGTCTGCCTCAAAGCACTGACCGAAGGTATCGCCGAGCTTTGAGAAGTCGGTCATCTTGAAGGATGGTATGAGCGTGAAGAAGGCTTCATCATCAGGGCGGTAGATATTTGTGAGCTCGCAGATGATGCCCAGCACCCATGTGCCGAAAATGCCTATGAGTATCGAACCGGGGACCTTTCTGATGTAAAGCACTGCCATTACCAGTGTGCCTATGAGTGCAAGCAGCGCACATATGCCCGAGGTGTGGAAGCTGCCCCTGAAATCAATGATCGAAACAAGGGTCGCCGAATCGGCACAAAGCCCCGAGTTCTGAAGACCTATAAAGCATATGAAAAGACCTATGCCCACCGATACCGCACGTTTAAGGGTAAGTGGTATGCAGTTGAATATCGCCTCTCTGACATTTGTCACCGAGAGGAGTATGAACACAACGCCCTCGATGAAAACCGCCATAAGTGCCGTCTGCCAGGTATAGCCGTTTGTAAGCACCACCGTATAGGCAAAGTAAGCATTGAGCCCCATGCCCGCAGAAAGCGCAAAGGGGAGGTTTGCCATGAGCGACATACACATAGTACCGATGAATGAAGCAAGGCAGGTCGCAAGCAGCACCGCTGTCGGGTCCATGCCCGCAGCCGACAGCACATTCGGGTTTACGGCGAGAATATACGCCATAGTCATAAATGTGGTAAGGCCTGCCATGACCTCGGTCTTGACATCCGTTTTATGCTGGCTCAGTTTAAAAACTTTATCAAACATATTATCACCTGCCGCTTTATTCTTTATACTCGGCTATGTAGGGGAGATTGCGGTAATACTCGCCGCAGTCGAGCCCATAGCCTATTACGAAATGGTCGGGTATGGTAAATAGCGTATAGTCGGCATTGAATTCGACCTTGCGCCGCTCGGGCTTGTCAAGCAGGGTGATGACTTTGAGCGAGAGGGGATTTCTGTCAGCAAGCATTCCGTGTATCACCTTGAGCGTCCTGCCCGTATCTATGATATCTTCAACTATAAGCACGTGATATGCGCTTATATCCTGTGCTATATCAAGGGTTATATTCACCTGCCCCGAGGAGCTTGTGCCCTCAAAATAGCTCTGCGCCGCCATAAACCCTATCTCGTGGGGTATCGTGATATTCCTTGACAGGTCACCAAGAAAGATGAACGCCCCTTTGAGTATGCTTATGAGCAAAAGCGGCTTGCCCGCATAGTCACGGTCAATAACAGCGCCGTATTCTCTTAGCTTTGCATCTATCTCTTCCTTTGATATGAGCACACGCTCTATCCTGCCCTCATATTCTTTCTTATCGGTAAGTATCAATGCTATTCCCCCTTTATATATTTATTAAAGGTATATAAACATTATATCACACGTCAAAAATCCTGTCAATACTTGTAATGTTCTGCCGCACTTGATATTTGTAAACAAATCTGCTATAATGATAAAAAGCCAAATAACACGGAGGCGATAAAAATGCTTGAAAACATTCCCGAAAACATAAGGCATTACATAGAGGGCAAGCCCTATAAGACAGAGAGCATAGGCTTTTCTGACAGCGAGGTCTATGTGTTTGACGATATGGTGCTGAAGATCGAGCCCATGAAAGAGTGGATATTCGCCATGATAAGCGTTATGTGTACCCTCGAGGGGGTGCTGCCGCTGCCGCATATGATATACCACGGCGTATGCGAGGGGAGGAGCTACCTGCTCACCGAGCGTGCCAAGGGCGTTATGGCGTGTGATGAATTCTATATGACCCACCCCGATCTGCTGCTGCCGGTGCTGGCTGACAGCCTGCATAAGCTGTGGTCGGTGGACGTGCGCCTCTGCCCACGTGAGCGGGGGCTTGACACCGAGCTTGCCGAGGCGAGAGAGCGCATACAGGCAGGGCTTGTTGACCTGTCAGACAGCGACTGCGGCTTCGGCACGCCATATGAGCTGCTTTACTGGTTAGAGCAGAACAAGCCCGAGCCCGAGCTGTGCGTTTCTCACGGCGACCTGTGCCTGCCCAATATTTTCATAAACGGCGACAAGCTGAGCGCCCTTATAGACATAGGCGATATGGGCGTTGCCGACAAGTGGCGTGATATCTCGCTTCTTTACCGAAGCCTGAAGCAAAACGCCGACGGCACATTTGGCAAGGTATACAAGGGCATCGACCCCGAAAAGCTGTTTGACTATATAGGCATAAAGAAGGACGAGAAGAAGCTCAGATACTATCTGCTGCTCGATGAGCTGTTTGGTTAAGGAGAGAATGGTATGAAGCATATAAAAATACTTGCGGTGCTGTCTGCGGCGGTGCTGCTATGCTCCTGTAACGGCAAAAGTTCATCTTCCGAAACGGTTGATGAGCTTATGTCACAGGCAAACGAGATAAACCAAACCGAGGCTGACGAATACGCCTGTCTGCCCGATACGGTAAGGCTTGATGATATGTATACCCGTGAGCTTGAACCGCAGGACGGGAATATAAGCTACGGCAGACTTGGTGTGACTTTCAAGCTGCCCGACGGCTATAATGCCTATATCTACGAGCAGAATGACGAAAAACGTCTTGACGACGAGCGCAAAGCAGCCGACAAAGAGGGAAGAAAGCCAAAGGAGATAAAGACCAATGAGCCGAACAAGACCTGCATGGCGGCAATATTTCTTGTAAACGGCAATTTTCCGCATTCGCACGAGTTTGTGAGGGTAGGGTACAGCACGAGCATAGCTGCTCAGTTCCAGCCGCTCTCCTGGTGGGAGGAGCACCCCGAATATGGCATATCGCCCATACAGAACAAGGCTGATTTTGTAAAGCTTTTAAAAAGCGATATTGACAAGCTGACCCCTGCATTTATCGCAAATGAAGGGCTTGATGCCTATAACTACACAGGTCTTGACGCTTCACACAGAGAATGGCTCGAGCTTGGCATAAATACCAATGATGCTGCCTGCATACCCGAGATCTTAAATGTGTTCAATACCGCAAATGTCTTTCGTGAGCCTGCCGATGACAGCAGTGTAAGCGAGATAAAGTGCGAGAGCGTTGAGCTTGACAGCGGATATTTAGGCGTAAAGCTCACATATGATATCAAGCGTAACGGTATCGCCATGGATAAGGAGGTCTACTGGCTTTTAGACCCCGATGCGCAGGAGGATATTTGCTATATGCGCCGTGTGGAGTTTTCAAAGGACAAGGGCGCTGTTTGGCTCACGCCCCCGGAGACGTTTCTTAAAGACTTTAAGATCACCACCCCCGATTATGCCAATAAGCAGGACCCCACAGATTATTTCGGTATATGGCAGATCGAGATAACAGAGTAACACAAATATCAAAAGGCTGCTTGCATTTTTAGCAAACAGCCTTTTTGTCAGTTCCTTTGTTTCTTTCTGAGCATTTTGAAGCGGTACATATTCTCGTCTGCTTCGGAGAGGAGGGTTTCAAAGTCGGGCTCATCGCTGCTGCTGACAGCACAGCCTATGCTCGCTGTAACGGGGAACGGCTTTTCATCGGGGAGGGTCAGTTCACGCAGCTTGTCGCAAAACTGCTTTGCTACGCTCTCGCCGTCAAAGCTGCCCTTTTCTCTTAGGCCTGCGATGTAGAACTCATCGCCGCCTGCACGGGCACAGATATCGCCCTCCTGCGTGATGCCGAGCGCTGCTTCGCCTACACGCTTTATGCCGTAGTCGCCCTCGGCGTGACCGAAGGTGTCGTTTATGTACTTTAAGCCGTCCATATCTATAACGCCAACATACAGCTCGTGCTCATCATCGAGCCCGCTCAGAAGCTCATCAAGCTTTTCGTACATACCACGCCGATTGAGCAGACCCGTCATCTTGTCCTGTCTTGAGAGTATCACAAAGCGCTCTTTCGTCCTTGTCATTTCAAGGGCATTGTTTATGAATCTCAGCCAGTTGCTGTATACAAGGTTGAATTTGCTGTAATCATGCAGCTTTCTCTGAAGTACTGCATACCCCAGCGATTTTTCTGAGAAATGTATCGGAGAGAAGTAAAATGCGTGAGGCTCATCACTTTCTTCATACATCTGCGGTATCATATCGGCAGTATCGAAAAGTACGCTTTTATCGGTGCCTGCAAAGCTGTTATCATCAATGTTTGAACGTCTTACCACCATACGCATCTTGTCGGGGTAGCCGATCGTCTTATCTTTTTTTGTGTCGAGCCAGTCATCACGCAGACAAAGCGAGAAGCAGTCAAACGGCATTATGATAAAGGCAGCCTTAAATATGTTGACGAGACAGTCTTCGGGGTCGGTAGAGGTTGCGAGCTGCTCGGGTATGTAGCTTTCCATAAGCAGGCCTATGTCTATATTATCCTTGAACACCTCGTCGGTGTAATATCTGTTCCTATGGTATATAAGCGTCTGGATCGAGCGCTTTGTGTACTTTATATCAGGCGGGCAGCCGCAGCTGTCTCCTATGTGCAGCATATCGCTAATATTTTTTTCAAAGGGCAGTATCTCCTTGCCGGGATCAATGATCCTGCGCAGATGGTCTACTGCCGCAGCACCGCAAGATGCAAAAGCTGATTCTATCGATGTGAGTGAGACATCAGCCAGTGCTGCTTCTTTGTTTGCCTCAAAGCCCAACACACATATATCGTTGGGGATCATTCCGCCAAGCTTGATGTATTCGTCTATAAAGCCCAGCGCCATATGGTCGCTTGATGCTATTACGGCATCAGGCTTTGATATAACGCCGTTTTTGATGTCCCGAGCAAGCTGTATACCGCTCTGATACCAGAAATCACCATATATTATGTGTTCTTCCTTTACGCTAAGGCCGTGTTTATTGATCTCATCGATCATGACCGAGAGCCTCTGCTCGGCTTCATAATTACCTTTGAAGCCTGTCAGCAGGCATATCTCTTTGCAGCCGTGTTTTTCTATGGCGTGGCGGCAAAGCTCACGCATTACGATATCATTGTTGCAGGTAACTGTATCAAGATCCTTATATGGGCTGTTCACGCAGACCACAGGCACATTTGCTTCTTTTGCCTTTTTGTATATATTCTCGATCAGCTCCATAGTATTATCTCTGATAAGATTTACCGTATCTAAAATAACACCGTCAAATTTGGCAAAGTCTATCAGTTCGTATATATTGCGTTCACCACGTTCAAAGTTGGTGAAGAAATTGTTCATGACAACCATTGATGCAAATTCTGCAACATTATAGCCATATTTTTCACATTGAGTGAAGATACCCTCGCAAAGACGCAGAGGGTGCATAGTATCGGGGGTGATAGTGATAAAACAAATATTCTTGCGTGCTGCCATAAGTGCCACCTCGTTTGTTAATTGCAATTAACCATTGTAAACATTATAGCACAATTCTTTTGAAAATGCAACTATTAAAATAATAAGAAAATAAGAATGTGGTTAGTAATTGCTAACTATGTTAATTTGTTGGCTTCACCTAACAAATTCTGAATAATTCGTTAATCTTTTCGTAAAACACTTGCTTTTTTTTGAAAGTATGCTATTATTATATTTGACGGGAGAGGCACTCCCGCACATGAGAAGAATAGCCGCTTTTGCGGCAAGTATAATTGAGGAGGATATTACTATGGCTTACAAGATTTCTGATGAGTGTATCGCTTGCGGCGCTTGCGCTGAGGGCTGCCCTGTTGGAGCTATTTCCGAGGGCGACGGCAAGTACGTTATCGACGCTGACGCTTGCATCGACTGCGGCGCTTGCAACGGTGTTTGCCCCGTTGGTGCTCCCCAGGCAGAGTAATTCAATAAGCTCACAAGGCCGTCCGAGGTTTCGGGCGGTCTTTTTTGCTGTAAGAGGTAAGAAACCACCTTTGATATACGCTAAAAATATAAAAATTAACGTTTATCGTTAAAAAACTATTGACAAACGTAAATCAGTGTGCTATAATATGCTCATACCGGTAAAGAAGAAATCTTTTGGAGGGTGTCATTTATGAAACTGAGAAAGAACGCAACTGTGGAGGAACAGTACAGGTCAATATGCAAATACATCTACGGCTATGCCCTGGGCGGCGAGGCAATACTGGGCATCCTGTCAGCGGCAATGCTCGTTTCGCTTGTGGGGCAGCTTGTCGGCGGCAGCTTTGGCGATATGTTCAAGGGCGATGACGGCATCTGGCAGACCGTTTACTACACCTACTATGTGCTGCTTTTCACGGCGGCGGTGAACTTCCTGCGGGTTACATTCAAAAAGCTCACCAGCTCTGACAGCCCCTTCCGCACAGAGATAGCTAAGGGCATGAGAGTGCTCAGCCGCATACTTGTTCTGGGCGGTGCGGGAAGTATGATATTAAGCCCAGTGCTCAACCGCATAAACCCCAATGTGGGCGCACACGGCTTTGACCTTTTCGGCTTCGGCATAGGCATAGCGGGGCTGATGTTCGATGCGTTCTCGCTCATATTCGAGTATGGGTGCAGCTTGCAGCAGCAGGCTGACGAGACACTTTAAGGCGGTGTGCTATGGCAATAATAATGCGTCTTGACAGGGTGATGGCTGACAGGAAGATGTCGCTCAATGAGCTTTCCGAGAGGGTAGGGGTGGCAAACGTCAACCTCTCAAAGCTCAAAACAGGCAAAGTGAGCGCCGTGCGCTTTTCTACCCTGAATGCGATATGCAAGACCCTGCGCTGCCAGCCGGGGGATATACTGGAGTATGTTGATGATGAAGAAGAGTGGTAAAAAGACCGCCTGCGGGCGGTTTTTTGCTTTTTCAGACAGCGGGCAGCATGGTCTGCCGCTGCCCGGCTTATATTTTTATAATTTGCATAAAATTATCCTTGCAAAAATAAAAAAAGTATGCTAAAATAATAGTATACGTTAAATGCGAAATGAGGTGATACGGTGTTCAAGGTAAAAAGAATGGGCTGCAGCTGCCGTCATGACGGGGATTTCGTGCTTGACAGCCCCAAGGGGTTTGAAAATATACTCTGCCTTTTTGTCAAGACCCATGCTCTGTTTGTGATAGACGGGCATGAATACTATACCGAGCCTAATACTTTCATAATTTACGATAAGGCGACCCCTCTCTATTATAAAGCAGTAAGGGAGGAGTATATCAACGACTGGATAGAGTTTGAGTGTACCGATAACCTTGCGGCTGAGACGGGGCTTGTGTTCGGGCAGCCTTATTTCGTGGGGGAGAGGGTCAATGTATCGCAGTATTTCCGCCTGATAGCCGATTGCTACTACAAGGCGCAGAACCACCACGCAGCAGGCTTTCTGGTAAAGGCAATGCTCTCTGACGTTTTCTCAAACGTCACAGGCGAGAGCGCATCGCTGCCGCACTACCGTGAGCTTTTGGACCTTCGGCGCAAGATATACGCCGAGCCTAATGAGGACTGGACGGTGGGGCTTATGTCGTCTATGATAAATGTATCAGAGCCGTATCTGCACCTTATATATAAGAAGGCTTTCGGCATTACCTGCAATGCAGATGTGATAAACAGCCGTATCGAAGCCGCCCGCCACTACCTCGAATGCTCGCAGATGACCATTGAGGAAATAGCCTTTGAGTGCGGTTATAAGAACCCCGTACATTTTTCAAGGCAGTTCAAGCAGGTGTGCGAGCTTTCGCCGCTGGCTTACAGGAAGCAGAATACTTCACTATAATGCATAATTCATAATGCATAATGCATAATTGAGGTGTCCCGCTGTGCGGGACGTATCTGAAAGTGATTGTGGTGCTGATAATATGACAAAGCGGGGAGATGGTGAGGAAAATGAAAACAGGTATGACGATAGGCATTTTCAGCTCGTCGTATGTCTTGATAAATGATTCCCCCGGATCGGCAAAGCGGGCGGAGGACTTTCTGCGGGATAAGGGCTTTGCGGTCAAGCACGGCAAGCTGTGGGGCAAGAAGAAAGCCTTCCGCACAGGAACGCCCCGGGAGAGGGCTGATGAATTCAACGCCCTGCTGCATGACCCCGAGGTGGATATACTGATGGCGAGCGTGGGCGGTATCGTTACAAACGGTATGCTGCCATACATCGACTATGATTATTTCAAGGCACACCCCAAGCCCGTTGTGGGAATGTCTGACGTGACGGCGCTGCTTATTGCGCTTTATGAGAAAACGGGCGTGCCTACCTACTACGGCACGAATTTTATAACGAGCTATGCAAGGCTCAGCCCCTACCGTGATATTGCGCTTGAGTGCCTTTGCGATGTGCTTGGCTTTAAAGACAGCTATGAGTATAAAGCACCAAAGTATTATTCCGATGAAGTGATAGACTGGGCAAAGCCGCTGAAAGAGGAAAGGCAGATAGAAAACAGGCTGATGACTCTCCACGGCGGCAGGGCAACAGGCAGGCTTATCGGCGGAAATCTCTGGGCTTTGACGAATATCTGGGGCACGCCTTACAGCCCGAATATCAGGCAGGGCGATATACTGTTTATTGAGGACACGGAGACAGGAGCTGACCTTGTGGAATGTCATCTGGGGCAGCTTAAGATAAGCGGGGCGTTTGATAGGCTCGGTGGGCTTATGATAGGCAAGCACCGTGATTATTATGAACTGGAAACCGGTATGACCTATTATGATTTTGTATATGACTATATCGGCAGACCCGATATACCCGTGCTTGCCGAGTGTGATTTCAGCCACTGTGTGCCTATGCTGACCGTGCCGATAGGCGTTACGGCAGAGCTTGATGCAGATGCGCAGAGATTAAGGCTGATAAGATAATACTACTAACGGTGAGAAACAATGAAAAAATGGTATGACGAAGAGTATGAATTCACAGTTGAAGTCACCGGCTTTGTGCATGGAGACCATACAGAAAGATACTGCCGCAACGGCGAAGAGATAGGTGACACATATAAATGCACCTACGGCTGCCCTGTCAATGAGGGCGGGTACGGCATATGCTCAAAGACGATGATGATGCTCTATCCCTTAATGGAGGCTGTAAGAAGCGGCGGTGATCTTACAAAGCTCGGCGGTGACGGAAAGTTTGCAAAAACCGTTGTCTGCCCTGACGGGTGCGTTATATTCAGGCTGACAGCAAAGCCGCTTGGGAATGAAAACTTCCATACGGGCGGGTTCTGGGATTACCCCGATGAAACGCAGAAATAAGCAGAGGAACGCAAACGATGATAGTAACGATAAATGACCCGAATGAAAAAAGAGCTGCCGCAAGAGAGGTGCTTGAAGACCTGACCCAGTGGTTTGAGGTCGAGGAGAGCCGTGAGGGCTTTATCCGTGATTGTGCAGACCAGTTCTTTCTTGCGGCTGAGGATAATGGCAAAATCATAGGCTTTTTGTGCCTGAAAAAAACGGGCAATGCCACGGTCGAGCTTGCCGTTATGGGTGTTATGAAAAAACACCACAGAAACGGCGTGGGGCGTGAGCTTGTGGAAAAGGCTAAAGAAGCGGCTAAGGCTCAGGGGTACGAATTCATGCAGGTAAAGACCGTGAAAATGGGAATGTATGATGATTATGACAGAACAAACCGTTTCTACATAAGCTGCGGCTTCAAGGAGCTGGAGGTGTTCCCGACACTGTGGGACGAGGCTAACCCCTGCCAGGTCTATGTGATGTATTTATGATAAAGCAGGAAAACTATCGCTTAAATAATAGTTTATCATATGAACACTATATATAAAAAGGAGAAATGTAAAATGGCTTACGTATTAGGTATCGACTGCGGAACGAGCGGTACAAAGACAGTTTTGTTTGATGAAACGGGCAAGGTAATGGCTTCATCGACTATCGAGTACCCCATGTACCAGCCCAAAAACGGCTATGCCGAGCAGGAGCCTGCTGACTGGGCAAATGCAATGATAGGCACGGTAAAGGCTGTAATGGCAAAGAGCGGTGTCAAAAAAGAGGACGTTAAGGGCATAGGCATATCGGGGCAGATGCACGGGCTTGTAATGCTTGATAAGGATAACAATGTGCTTCGCCGCTCGATAATCTGGTGCGACCAGAGGACTGAAAAGGAAGTAGAGTGGATGACCGCCAACGTCGGTCGTGAAAAGCTCATCGAGATAACCGCAAACCCCGCCCTCACAGGCTGGACGGCTGCAAAGATACTCTGGGTAAAGAACAACGAGCCCGAGGTTTATTCAAAGGTAGCGCATATACTGCTGCCCAAAGACTATCTGAGATTCGTGCTCACACACGAGTATGCAACAGAAGTGTCTGACGCATCGGGTATGCAGATTCTTGATGTGGCTAACAGAAAATGGTCTGACGAGCTGCTTTCGGCATTTGAGATTGACAAGAGCTGGCTCGGTAAGGTTTATGAGAGCTGCGAGGTAACAGGCACACTCACAAAGGCAATGGCTGATGAGCTGGGGCTTTGCGAGGGCACTATAGTTGTCGGCGGTGCAGGCGACAATGCAGGCGCTGCTATCGGCACGGGCGTTTGTGAGGACGGCAAGGCTTTCACAACTATCGGCACATCGGGCGTTGTGTTTGCACATACATCTAAAATATCTATCGACCCCAAGGGCAGGGTTCATACCTGCTGCGCAGCTGTACCCGGCGCATGGCACGTTATGGGCGTTACTCAGGGCGCAGGACTTTCGCTCAAGTGGTTCAGAGACAACTTCTGCAACCCCGAGAAAGAAACTGCCAAGTACATGGGCGTTGACGAATACTACCTTATGGACAAGCAGGCTGAAACTGTTCCCGTGGGCGCTGAGAGGCTTTTGTATCTGCCTTACCTCATGGGCGAGCGCACACCGCACCTTGACCCCAACGCAAGAGGCGTGTTCTTCGGGCTTTCGGCTATGCACACAAAGAAGCATATGCTGCGTGCGGTAATGGAAGGCGTATCATACAGCCTGCGTGACTGCGTAGAGGTGTTCAGAGAGATGGATATAAACGTTTCCGACATGATGGCCTGCGGCGGCGGCGGAAGCTCGCCCCTGTGGCGCTCGATGCTGGCTGACCTGTATAACTGCCCCGTAAAGACGGCATCTTCCAAGGAAGGCCCCGCTCTGGGCGTGGCACTGCTGGCAAGCGTTGGCGCTGGCATCTATTCCTCTGTTCCCGAGGCTTGCAGGGCTGTTGTGGCAGTTGACAAGACGCAGGCACCCGACCCCGCAAAGGTACCCGAATACGAGAAGTTCTACAAGCTCTACACCGAGATATACCCCGCACTGAAAGAGCAGTTCAGAAAGCTCGGCACTCTCTGATGCCTTGATATAGGGCGTTACAGGCAGTTTGCACGATGATGTGTGTGAAAAATTGTACTCATTTACAAAAATCACACAAACTGCCTGCCATTTGCTTGACACAAAACGTTAAATGTGCTAAAATAATAAACGTAAGTTTTAATAAACGCAGATAAGGCGTTATGAAGGGGTGTTTGGCAGATGAAGTATACAGAGGCAGAGATCGAGGTCGTTTATTTCGGGACGAGTGATGTTGTCACCACCGATCCTGACAGCGATGAGCAGGAGCCCACAGCCTGAGATGGGCTTGCAAAAGCATATATCAGCCGCTATGCAGTGCGCATGGCGGCTGTTTTTGTTTCAAATGTAAAATTTTCTAAAATGTACTTTACAAAATACATAAGAAGTGATATAATAATACTGTTGTAATATGGGCATTTTGCGCCCACTTTATCTACACATATCTATTTGAGGAGGATAAAATAATGGCAAGAAAAATGAAAACCATGGATGGTAACAACGCTGCCGCATGGGCTTCCTACCCGTTTACGGAAGTCGCTGCTATCTATCCTATCACACCTTCGTCCGTTATGGCAGAGGTGACAGACCAGTGGTCTGCAAAGGGTCAGAAGAACCTTTTCGGCACTCCTGTAAGAGTTGCTGAGATGCAGTCTGAGGCAGGTGCTTCGGGTACTGTTCACGGCTCACTTTCCGCAGGCGCTCTGACAACAACTTATACAGCTTCACAGGGTCTTCTCCTTATGATCCCGAATATGTATAAGATAGCAGGTGAGCTTCTCCCGTGCGTTATCCACGTATCCGCTCGCTGCGTAGCTTCCCACGCACTCAACATCTTCGGTGATCACTCCGATATCTATGCCTGCCGTCAGACCGGCTTTGCTATGCTCTGCTCGTCTAACGTTCAGGAAGTTATGGATCTCGGTACAGTAGCTCACCTTTCCACAATAGAGGGCAGAGTTCCTTTCCTTCACTTCTTCGACGGCTTCAGAACATCTCACGAGATCCAGAAGATCGAGACATGGGATATCGAGGACGTAAGAGAAATGGTCAACTTCGAGAAGATCGAAGAGTTCAGAAAGCGCTCCCTCAGCCCTGAGCACCCCGTACTCCGTGGTACAGCTCAGAACGGCGATATCTTCTTCCAGGCAAGAGAGGCCTGCAACCCCTACTACGACGCTATCCCGGAGATAGTTGAGATGTATATGGATAAGGTCAACAAGAAGATAGGCACAAACTACCAGCTCTTCAACTACTACGGCGCTCCCGATGCAACACACGTTATCGTTGCTATGGGCTCTGTATGTGATACTATTGAAGAGACTATTGATTACCTCAACGCTACCGAGGGCACAAAGCTCGGTCTTGTTAAAGTAAGACTTTACAGACCTTTCGTAGCTTCCAAGCTGGTCGAGGCTATTCCTAACACCTGTGAGCAGATCTCTGTTCTTGACAGAACAAAGGAGCCGGGTTCACTGGGCGAGCCTCTTTATCTGGACGTTGTTGCTGCTCTCAAGGGCACACAGTTCCACGATGTTCCTGTTGCTTCGGGCAGATACGGACTTGGTTCAAAGGATACAACTCCCGATCAGATCAAGGCTGTTTACTGGAACGCTTCCTGGAAGGACACATTCAAGCCAAGATTCACTATCGGCATCGAGGACGATGTTACAAATCTTTCACTCAAGTCAGAGGGCAAGCTGAACTCTGCTCCTGAGGGAACAACTGCTTGTAAGTTCTGGGGTCTGGGCGCTGACGGTACTGTTGGTGCTAACAAGAACTCCATCAAGATCATCGGTGACCACACTGATCTGTATGCTCAGGCTTACTTCGCTTATGACTCAAAGAAGTCGGGCGGTGTAACAGTTTCTCACCTGAGATTCGGTAAGACTCCTATCAAGTCAACTTACCTCATCAACCAGG
>JAFYET010000319.1 GCA_017544125.1 Ruminococcus sp.
GGGGGTGACGCATTACCATTATATCGGCATAGCCAGAGACTATCTTGGTGGTGTCTTTAAGGTTCTCGCCCTTGGCAACGGAGGAGGTGGCGGGGTTGTCAAAGCCTATTATCGTGCCGCCGAGCCTCAGCATCGCTGTCTGGAATGACATCTGCGTTCTTGTTGAGGGCTCATAGAAAAGCGTGCCCATTATCCTGCCCTTGCAGCTCTCGATATACTTTTCGGGGGCTTTGATTATCTCGTGCGCTCTGTCAAGCAGTGCGAGCCACCAGTCAACGGGGTAGTCGTTTAAGTCTATCAGGTTTAAGTATTTATTGGTTATATCCATAGGTTTATCATTCCTTTATATTATAGTCTATTTTATTATAGCATATTTCGGGCTGATTTTCAATATTTTGCAGCAAAAATAATTGACAACCGCCTTAATTCGTGATATACTGGAGACAGCATAATTGTAAATTATTTATGAAGGGATATGAGTCTATGATAACGAAGCTGCTCAAGGTGATAATCGCCCTGCTTATGGGCGTGTGTGTGATAATATACTATTGTGTGAAAATGCCTTGGAAAAAGCGTGAGGTAAAGGTCGAGGAGAAGAAGGATTGAGGTCCTTAAAATATTTTATGAGGGAGTGTTTATAATGTTAAAGAAGCTATTATCATCGGCTTTGGCGTTGGCGCTTGTGTTCGGCGGTGCGGCTGCGCTGCCCGAGGGAGTATCGGAGCTTGGTGCGGCTTTGAATGCAAAGGCTGACAATGCAGTATTCAAAATGAAATACGATGCAAACGGCGGCGAGTTTGTAAGTGATGAGGGAGAAAGCATCGGCAGCTTCTATTCGGAAGAAGTTGAGGAGGGGTGCAAGTCATCGCTTCATATCAATGATGATGATTACTATTATAATGACAATAGTTATAGCAGTTACGTTTCATCAGCTATTAAAGTAGATGGAAACTGGTACTGGGCTGAGAAAAAAGGTTATATGTTTGCGGGCTGGGTCGATACAGAGACAGGCGAAGTATTCCGCATCAACGTAGATATAAAGGATATAAAGGATAAGGTCATAAGTAAGGAAGCAAGATCTGGCGGTTATTCAGGCACGGATATTGAACCTACAAAGAATACTTCAATAAAAGCAATATGGAGCAAAGTCTCGGTACTGACCTTTGATGCAAACGGCGGCAAGTTCTCAGATGAATGGAACCGCCTCGACGGCGGTGTAGGCACACTTAATGCTGATATGACCGTTAAGACCGTTGAATGGTATAACAACAGCTTTTTGAAGGCAAGAAACTATGACCCTACAAGAGAGGGCTATGCGCTGATTGGCTGGAAGGATAAGGCAACGGGCAAGGTATATAACATAGACAATGAAGATACTATATGGCCTGAGACAGATATGCAGCTCGAGGCTGTATGGGGCAAGGCTATAAAGCTGACCTATACAAGCAGCGAGGGCGATCTGGAGGAAGATTACTTCCGAAGGGGTGACACTTTGACGGCTAAAAAGATAAATAACAGTACCTATGAACAGACAGCTTATGCCGGCAAGAATATATATCTTGGCACATACTGGTGGATAAGCAATAAGGACAATACAGCTTATGTGACGAATTGGAAGGACAAGGAAACAGGCAAAATATATGAGGATTATGAAAAGATAATCCCCGAAAAGGATATGACCTTTGAAGCTGTATGGAAAAAGAAAGTGACCCTTTCATATAAGTCAGATAAAGGTTATATAATGCCCGGCACTGATGACGAGCACGGCAGTTATGATGTGGTAAGAGCAGAGGGTGTACGTTCGTCGATAAATTGGTGGTATGAAATGGGCGACGGATGTCATCAGGTCTTATATATGACGCTGGATGAAAAAACAGGCAAAGCTAATACATATTACCCCCTCGGCTGGAGACTTGTGGGTGATACATCGGGCAAGCTGTATCAAAACGGTGATGAATTCTACCCCACAAAGGACGAGACATTCTACTGCGTATGGGACTATGGCTGGAACACCGACACAAAGGGCAAGTGGTATCTGAACAAGGACGGCACATACCTCAAAGACTGCACAAAGGTCATAGACGGCAAGACTTATAACTTTGACAAATCGGGCTATGCTAAAGAAGCACACACCCACTCCTACACCACCAAAGTCGTAAAGCCCACCTATGACGCACAGGGCTACACCCTGCACACCTGCGCCTGCGGTGACAGCTACAAGGATAATTACAAGGCAAAGCTCACCCGCACAAGCATAGCCAAAGCCACAGTATCAGGCTTAAAGAGCAAGTATTATACAAGCAAGGCGATAACACAAAAGCCTGTTGTAAAGCTCGGTTCAAAGACCCTGAAAGCAGGCACAGACTATACTGTAAGCTACAAGAACAACAAGGCTGTCGGCACAGCGACCGTGACTATCACAGGCAAGGGCGCATATAAGGGCAGCGTTAAGGCGACATTCAAGATATGCCCGAAGAAAACGGCGATAAAGAAAGTCAAC
>JAFYET010000320.1 GCA_017544125.1 Ruminococcus sp.
GTATGACGGGCTTGCAGAGTTTAACGAAAAGTCGGGCGACCTTACCGACGGCATTGATGCGGTAGACGACGGCGCAAACAAGCTGAAAGACGGCGCAGCAAAGCTCGATGACGGTGTGGGTACCCTCAAAGACAAGGCCGGCGACGGAATTGATAAGCTGGCAGACGGGGCTGGCAAGCTTTCTGACGGTGTGGGCAAATACACAGCAGGCGTTGCGCAGGCAGATGCAGGTGCAAAGAAGCTGACCGCAAACAACGGCACCCTCATCAAGGGGCTTGGCGACTACACAGGCGGTATTGACACAGCATACAAGGGCGCACAGACGCTTATAAAGAATAACGATGCCTTAACAGGCGGCATTGATGAATACACAGCGGGCATCAAAAAAGCGGCAAAGGGTGCTGACGCCCTTACTGCAAACAACGATGCCCTCATAAGCGGCATAAACGAATACACCGCAGGCGTGGCACAGGCGCTTGCAGGCGCAAAGCAGATAACCGAAAACAACGCCGCACTCAACAAGGGTGTGAGCGACTATACAGACGGCGTGGCAAAGGCTTATGCAGGCGCAGACACCCTCACGGGCAACAATGATGCGTTAGGCTATGGGCTCTCGCAGTACACAGCAGGTGTTTCGCAGCTCAGCTTAGCAAGCGGCAGCGTGCTCGGTGCAGTAAAGCAGACATCGGCACTCCTCGGTGAGCAGCTGAGTGATGAGAACAAGGCAGGCATCAAGCGGCTGACCGACGGCGCAGCACAGCTCAACGCCGGCATACAGCAGCTTGCGGCGGCAGTGGCCGCAATAGAGCTGCCCGACCTGACAGCAGCAGGGCAGACAATCAGTACATCGGCTGCACAGATAGGCGCAGACGCACAGGCGATAGGCGCAGATGTGCAGGACATGAGCGCTGAGTTACAGGCACTCATCGCAGAGCGCCCCGAGCTTGCAGAGGATGAGAATGTTGCGGCTCTTATGGGCTCGCTTGGCGACATAGGTGCAAAAACCCAGGACATTGGCACACAGCTTGAATCACTCAGCGGTGCGGCACAGGGGCTCTCGCAGCTTGCGACCATAGGCGAGCAGGTAGCAACGCTCAAAGCAGGCGTTAAAGAGCTTGCGGCAAGTGCTGACATAGTTCTCCCTGCGAGCACACAGGCTATAAACAAGCTCATGGGCGGTCTTGAAACGGTAAAGACAGGGCTTGACAAGCAGGGCGAGACAACTGATGAAATGGGGCTTATACAGGCACTCACCATGATAAACGGCGGGCTTGCACAGCTTGATGACAAGGGCGCAGACCTCACAGCAGGCGTTGGCGCATACACCACAGGCACAGCAATGCTAAGAGACGGGCTCAAGACCCTGAACGACAACTCGGCTGCCATAAAGAAGGGCGTATCTGACTACACCGCAGGTGCGGCACAGCTCACAGCAGGGCTTGGCAAGCTCGCAGAGAACAGCGAGGCGCTTGCAGGCGGTATAAGCAGCTACACCGAGGGCGCACAGGCACTTGCTGACGGCGTTAAGCTCATAGATGCAAACAGTGGCAAGATAGTTAAGGGCATAAACGAATACACCGCAGGCGCTGCAAAGCTCGCAGCAGGGCTTGCGCAGATATCAGGCAGCTCGGGCAAGCTGACAAAGGGCGTTTGCGACTACACCGACGGTGCGGCACAGCTCGCAGCAGGTCTTGCAACACTCAGCAGCAGCTCGGCACCTTTAACAGACGGCGCAGCACAGCTTGATAACGGTATGCAGACATTAAAGACATCGCTTTCTGACGGCGTTTCGCAGCTGACAGACGGCACAAAGCAGCTCTCGGACGGTGCTTCGGCTCTTGCAGAGGGCGCTGACAAGTTAAGCGACGGCGGCAAGGCACTCGCAGAGGGTGCAGCCAAGCTCGAAGAGGGCGGCAAGAAGGTAAACGACGGTATGCAGAAGTTCCGCACAGAGGCGGTCGGCAAGATACTCGACCTTTACAGCAGCGACATTGCCCCCCTCACCGAGAGGATAAAGGTGCTCACAGACATGAGTGCTGAGTATGACAGCTTCTCGGGTCACGCAGAGGGCACGGTGAGCGAGGTCAAGTTCATCTACGAGACAGCTGCTATACGGAAGAAGGATAAGTAAGACAGTTTCC
The DNA here is from genome assembly GCA_017544125.1 of Ruminococcus sp. GTDB lineage: Bacteria > Bacillota > Clostridia > Oscillospirales > Ruminococcaceae > NK3A76. Next base: position 2,142 of record JAFYET010000320.1, read on the forward strand.
GATTATTCATATTATAACCTCTTTTAAGGAAAAGGCTCGCACGGGGTTCGTGCGGGCTTTTTCTTTGTAAGCTATGTATTTTTTCATCATAACAAAAAACCGGCACAGCATAAAATTGCGCCGGTTTGCCTTTATTTCTTCCAGAGTGTCTTTCCGTTTATCAGTATCTCGGTGACCTTGTAGGGGTCAGTAAACTGGGTAAAGTTTGTATATGACGAGACTGCTGAGCGGTCGTCATCTGTTTCTCCAATAAACCCTTCATCAGTTATAAAGCTATGCTCTGCGACCGAAAACGAACCTTTCACGGTATTTTCTTCGCCGTTATCCAGCCTGAAAGTCAGTTCAACATAGCCGCAGCCGCTATCATCGGGTTCAGCTCCTGAAAGCTCAAGAAAGCTTTTGCCGTCGCCTTTTATAGTGCAGGTCATTCCCGAAAGAGTGATCAGCATTCCATAGTCATTTTCTTCGGGTGTTATGATAAAGTCGTTTTCGGAAATATGTGCCTTGATAATAAAGCTGCCCTCGTAATAATCATCCGCCATATCGTGACACAGCTGCTTGTGAGCATTGAGCTTTTTCTCATACTCTTCATTAGTTTCGGAACCGTTATATACGCTTAAATTATCCAGTTCTGTGAAGCTGTTCAGATAGTTGGTGAACTCCTCGTCTTTTTCTTCACAGTACCGATATGAGAACAGATCTCCAAAGCCGAGGATAACATCATATTCCTCCTCACCGATCTTCCAGTCATTACTCATCGTTATGCTGAGTGAGCCGTCATCGTTCAGCTCACAGTTTACTGACTGATAACCCCAGTAAAGCTCCGATGTATCATTTATTTCTTTGCCGTTAAAATAGTCAGTATTGCAAGGTATACACATTTGCAGACCAGCTTCAAACCGCTCCTCATCACTCTCTGCGAACGGTGTTCCATCAGTTTTTCTTGCAGTTACAAGTGCATAGTCTCTTCCGACATCAGATACAACTCCCTCAACGGTAAAGTTGATGTCTGTGAAGGTGTTTTCCAGTATGACACCATTGAACGGCTGAGTTGTACTTTCAAGCTCATGAACATTACCTGTAATAGTCTTGCCGTTATCAGCCAGTTTTGATTTGAAAGCATTGCCGTAAAAGTATTTTATTCCCTTATACGCTGTAAAGCTGCATAAGCTGATAGCTGCAGCGGCAATAAGAAATATAGCTGCTGTCTTTTTCTTTGTTCGTTTCACTTTGATGGGGTTATTCATACTGAGCCCTGCCTTTCGCATTACCGAGGAGTGCAGACGGTCAATATCGCTGTCGGACATAACGCAGTGCTCTGCTGTTTTATCAAGTAAGTCACTAATAGGGATAAGCTCCTCCTCGCTCATACTCTCGAGCAATCCGTAAAGCTGTTTATCCATGTCAGTCCTCCTCCTTAATTATTCTTCTTAGCTTGACAAGCCCCCGGGAGACTATCTTGTCAACGGTGTTGGTTTTCATATCAAGTGCTGATGCTATATCACGGCTTCGCTGCCCCATAAAGTATTTTCTGATGAATATTTCCGAATCGGGCTCGCCGAGCGACTTTATCGCATCTATCAGACGTTCACGGTCGGTGGCGCTGTTTGGCTCGCTTGCCGGGTCAACGGCGGTGTCGTCAAGAGGAACTGTCTCGGTCTTTGAAACAAACTCTCTGTAACGGCTTATGCTGTGCCTTTTGGCTATTACAGAAAGATAAGGGCTTATTTTAGTGATGCTCTTATCGGTGGTCGATATGTATTTATAGAACATCATAAAAATATCACTGACCGTTTCTTCAATATCCTCTTTGCGGCAGACACCTGACAGCTTGCTGTAACTGATGGTATAGACATAGCCGCTGTATCTTTCGATAAGCTCTCTCAGACCTTTATCGGGATCTGTTTTTATGTATCTGATCAACTCGATATCTGTCATACAAAAACCTCGCTTTGAAACGTTTCATCTTCTACATTCGTATCAAATGCAGAAAAACTGACACGGACAATAATAATTATAGCATTTTTCCTGTAAACATTTCATGAACAAAGCAAATGCGTTTATTGTGAGTGCCTATGCTATTTATGATTTCCCCGCCCTTGAAAAAACGGCAAATGTGTGCTATAATAGTTAAGGCGATGATCATTTTTTATGAAAGGAGAAATCATATGGACGTTATCATAGTTGTATTGCTGGTGCTTTGCCTTGTGCTGCTGGCGGCTGTGGCATTCAAAGTGTTTACCGCAAAAAGCGCCGTAATACAAGATAATTCGGAAAAGATAGGCATGATGATCTCGGCATCGAATAAGGAGCTGAGAGAAGAGGTGGGGCAGAGCGTTCAGACAAGCGTCAAGAACCTGGGCGATGTCATAAGCTCAAACCAGTCAAACTATCAGCAGGCGCAGACTGCAAGGCTCGATGACCAGAACCGCAATATCGACTCAAAGCTTAAAGCCCTTGAAAACCGCTTTGCAACCCTTGAACAGAACAACGAGCAGAAGCTCGATGCCATGCGGCAGACTATGTCAAGACAGCTTTCAAGCATTCAGGAGGATAATAACAAAAAGCTCGAGTCGATACAGAAGACGGTTGACGAGAAGTTAGAGAGCAAGATGAACGAATCCTTCAAGATGATAAGCGAGAGCCAGAGCGCAAGGCTTGGTGATATGAACCGCAATATGGATTCAAAGCTCAAGACCCTTGAAACACGCTTTGCAACGCTTGAACAGAACAACGAGCAGAAGCTCGAAGCTATGCGGCAGACTATCTCAAAGCACCTGACAAGCATTCAGGAGGATAATAACAAAAAGCTCGAGTCGATACAGAAGACGGTGGACGAGAAGCTGGAAAACAAGATGAACGAATCCTTCAAGCTCGTGAGCGAGAGGCTCGAGCAGGTGTACAAGGGGCTTGGCGAGATGCAGAATATCGCATCGGGTGTGGGCGACCTGAAAAAGGTGCTCTCAAACGTCAAGAGCCGTGGTATACTGGGCGAGATACAGCTTGGAGCAATACTCAGCGAGATACTTGCCCCCGAGCAGTATGACACCGACATCGCCGTTGTGCCGAGAAGTGCCAACCGTGTTGAGTTTGCGGTCAAGCTGCCGGGCGGTGATGATAAGAGCACAGTGTATCTGCCTATCGACTCGAAGTTCCCGGGCGACACCTTTGCGGCATTGCAGGACGCTTACGATTCGGGCTTGCCAGAAAATATCGCCGCTGCCAAAAAGCAGCTCTCCGAGGTCATCAAGAAATGTGCCAAGGATATCAGGGATAAGTACATATCGCCCCCTTACACAACGAATTTCGGCATAATGTTCCTGCCATTCGAGGGGCTTTACGCCGAGGTGGTAAACAGCGGGCTGGTAGAGACGCTGCAGCGTGATTACAGTGTGAACGTTGCAGGCCCGTCAACAATGGCGGCACTGCTCAACTCGCTGCAAATGGGCTTCCGCACGCTTGCTATACAGAAGCGCTCAAACGAGGTATGGGAGCTTCTGGGTGCGGTCAAGACGGAATTCGGCACCTTCTCAAAGGCGCTTGAAGAGACGCAGAAGCACATAAGAAAGGTCGATGATGACCTTGAAAAGTTAGTCGGCGTAAGGACAAGGCAGATCAACAGAAAGCTCAGCGGCGTTGAAGCGCTGCCCGAGGCAGGGGCGGCAAAGCTGCTTCCCGAAAACGAGGCATAAAGCCCGAAAGGAGTTGACCCACTATGCTCGAGGGGCTGCTTTCAAAGGCAGAGTGTGCGGCGTGCAGGCTCTGCTGCAAGTTTGACAGCTACGACCTGTGGCAGACACCCGTTATCTACAAAAGCCTTGCCAGCAGGATATTGCAGGAATACGCCCCCCATATGACCTTTGTCAGACGGGAGGAGCACTTCCTTATGAAAATGGAAAAGGAGCCGGGGGCTGACGTTTACTTCTGCCCGCTGCTCGACCAGGAGCAGGGCTGCATAATGGGCGACGACAAGCCCTTTGACTGCGCCATATGGCCCTTTATGGTAATGGAGCTTTGCGGCAGAAAGGTGCTGACTCTGTCGCCTGCCTGCCCTGTGGTCAACGGCAGGAAGTTTGACGATGTGTGCATAGCGGCGCAGGCGGCTGCGGCGGAGGTGTTTGCCTTTGCAGACTCACACCCCGAGATAGTGCGCCCGTTCCTTGACGACCACCCGATTTTGGCGGTGGAAAAGAGCAGATACAAGACGACGCTTGTGTAAGATAATTTACAATGGCTATGTCCCCCAAAGAGCATCGGCTGAAAGGCTGATGCTCTTTTATTGTGATTTCTCCCAACCGCCGCCCCGAAACTTTGTGGAAAATGCCAAGTTGAAATTCCTGCCATTCGTGCGATTTATATATTGTAAGCACATCGGGGCAGCGCACAGCTCCGATACAACTCATAGCAGCAGGGACGCTGCGAAAATTAAGAATACATGGAGGTATTTATTATGAGTATGGTAGTTAGAACAAACACAATGGCGATAAACGCCAACAACGCACTTAACAAGAACAAC
>JAFYET010000321.1 GCA_017544125.1 Ruminococcus sp.
ACGGCGTTGGGACTCTGTCCCAAACCCTGCTGGGGCTCTGCCCGGTATCAAATGAGATTTCTCATTTGATACCAGCCTCGCAAGCCCTTTTTGAGGAAAAGGGCTTGACCCCAAAACCTTTTTGTGTTTTTGTTCCCCCACAAATTCCCAATTTATCTTGATAACCAGTATAGGATAAGTAAAAAACTAAAGTGCTTATGTGATTGACTTTTATCATATATTATGGTATGATATGATAAGCAGTCAATAATCTATGAAAGTGAGTGATAGTATGAACGATACGGCAAAAAAAGCCTTGAGCCTGCTGTCGGCAGCGGCTATGATGTCGGGGCTGTGCGCTTCACCCGTGTTTGCAAAGAGCGAGACTAAGCTCTTTATAAACGAGGTATGCACGGGCAACGGCGGCACACACGGCAACCTTACGGGCGCAGTTGACAAAAAGGGCGAATACTGCGACTGGATAGAGCTTTACAACGCAGGCAGCGAGGCTGTGAGCCTTAACGGCTTTGTGCTTGTAAAGGACGACAAGGACAGCTACACCTTCGGCGATGTGACGATAGCCGCAGGCGAGAAAAAGATAGTCTACTGCTGCAAGACCTACAACGGCGATGAGTCTATCCCCCACGCTGCATTCAACCTCTCGGGCGACGGCGTTAAGCTGACCCTTAAAAACGGCGATGAGGATATCGACACCGCCGAAGTGCCTGCCCTTGAAGACGACACTGTATGGGGCAGACAGGCTGACGGCGGCGAATTCACCTACCTCTACCCCACCCCGGGCGAGAGCAACAACGGCGCAGAGTCGGCAGTTCCCTGCAATGCGCCGACATTCAGCAGCCCGAGCGGTATGTATGAGGAGAGCTTTGAGCTTACCCTCACAACAGACGAGGGCAGCAAGGTATACTACACCTTAGACGGCACTGACCCTGTGACAAGCAGCACAAGGATAGAATACACCGCCCCCCTGACGATAAAGGACAGAAGCCCCGAAGCGGCAGTGCTTGCGACCTACCTGAAGCCCTCGCAGATATCCCCCTGGGCAAATAACTCGCAGGTGCCGAAAAACAAGGCTATCGACAAGGGCACAGTTATCCGTGCGGTAACGCTCAACAAGGTGGGCAAGTACAGCGAGGTGCTGACAAACACCTACTTTGTGGGTGTGAGCAATGCCGACCACAACGGGCTGCCGATACTCTCCGTCACCACCGACCCGGCATCGCTTTTTGACTATGAGACGGGCATTTACAGGCTCGGCAAGGTATATGACGAAAAGGGCAAAAAGAGCAGCGACCCCAACAACCCACAGGCTAACTACAACCAAAAGGGCAGGGAATGGGAGCGCACCTGCCATATAGATTTCTTTGAATCTGACGGCACGCTCGCTCTCTCGCAGGACTGCGGCATGAGAACACAGGGCGCTTATTCAAGGGGCGACTATCAGAAGTCGCTGCGCTTCTATGCAAGGGAAGAATACGGCGAGAAGAACTTCAAGTATACCTTCTTTGACAACGCATATCAGGAGAACGGCTCGGGCAAGCAGCTCAAAAAGTTTAAAAAGCTCGTTATGCGCAACGGCGGCAACGACACCACCTACACCAAGTTCAAGGACAGCTACCTCCAGTCGCTGGTATCAGACAGAGCCTTCGACACACAGGAGGGCAGACCCTGCGTAATGTTCATAGACGGCGAATACTGGGGTCTTTACACCTTGCAGGAGGACTATGATGACCACTACTTTGAGGAGAACTACGATGTTAACGCTGACGAGGTGGTAGTTTACAAAAAGGGCGAGATAGACGAGGGCAACGATGAGGACATAGAGCTTTTCAAGAGCCTGCGCAGCTTTGCCGAAAACAACGACCTCTCAAAGAAAGCAAACTACGACAAGATATGCAAGATGATAGATGTAAAGAGCTTTGCTGAGTATATGGCAACTGAGATATACATCATCAATGAAGACTGGCCGGGCAACAACTACGCCATGTGGCGCACAAGAACGGTAGACGAGACAAACCCCTATGCCGACGGCAGGTGGAGAATGCTCTTCTACGATACGGAAATGGGTGTAGACCACTACGGCAATGCCACCACCCACTACAACTGCGACAACCTCAAAAATATACTCAAAAACAACAAGGATGATATGCCGGTGCTGCTTAACGCACTGCTCAAGAACAATGAATTCAAGAAGCTCTTTGTGACATCGTTTATGGACATAACCAACATAAACTTCAACTACGAGACCACAAAGGAAAAGCTCGAGCCCTTCTACAACGCATATTATCCTGAGCTTAAGAAGTATTTCGAGCGCTTTCCCTCATGGGCTAACACGAGCAACGCCACCGACGGGTGCATCTCACGAATGAAGACCTTCCTCAAAAAGCGCCCCGACTATGCAGCTTCGATGCTTGCAAAGAACTTAGGGCTTTCTGACCCCGTTCACGTTACCATAAACGCCATAAACCCCGAGGGCGGCGATGTAACGGTAAACGGCTCGGCGATAGACCTTGTCAAGGGCTTTGAGGGCAATTACTTCAATGAATACAAGCTCACTCTTACTGCTTCTGCCAAAGAGGGCTACACCTTCGCAGGCTGGGCAGGCACATACTCAAGCGAGAATGCGACCATAACCGTAACAGCCAAGGAAGCAGCAGGGCTTCAGGCGGTATTCAAAAAGGACGGCGACAAGCTGTTCAAGGTAAGCATCTCAGACGGCACAAAGAGCATCATCACATACGCCCTCTCGGGTGATGAGATGTTCGTTCCCGCCTCTGTATTTGAAAAGAAGGGCTACACCACCACCCTCCCCTCGGGCAAGGTGACAGCTGATACGTCAGTAAAGGTGACACAGAAGCCCATAACCTACACCGTTCAGTTCAGCTCGGGCGGCGGTCTGGGCAGCAGCTCAAAGCAGAGCTTCACCTACGACAAGGCAGCCGCGCTTAATGCCAACAAGTTTACACGCAACGGCTATACATTCATCGGCTGGGCTGCCAAGTACGGTGCTACCACTGCCGAGTATAAGGACAAGCAGACGGTCAAGAACCTGTGCGAGAAACAGGGGCAGACGCTGACCCTGTATGCCGCATGGAAGAAAAAGATATCATTTACCGACATTTCCCTTGCAGCTAACAGCTATTACTATTCGGGCAAGAAAATATCGCCTGCTGTGACGGCATATGACGGCAAGAGCAAGCTCAAAGAAGGCACAGACTACACCGTAACCTACAAGAACAACACAAACATCGGCAAGGCGACAGTTACCGTAACGGGCAAGGGCAAGTACACAGGCACAAAGAGCCTGAGCTTCAAGATAGTGCCGAAAAAGACGGCTATCAAGAGCAAATCAAGCCCCAAGAAGGGCAAGCTGAAAGTGACCTACTCGAAGGTTTCGGGCGTTACGGGCTATCAGATTACCTGCGCTACAAACAGCGGCTTTACAAAGAACAAGGTGAGCAAATCATCTGCCAAGCTCACAAAGACCATATCGGGTCTTAAGAGCGGCAAGACATACTATGTAAAGGTGCGCACCTACAAGACCGTCGGCGGAGTAAAATACTACTCGCCCTACACCAAGGCGGTTAAGGTCAAGGTAAAATAACAACAAACAAAAACAAGGCTGTGATCTCTCACAGCCTTGTTTTTTATTCGATATCAACTGAAAGCGTCGCTTCCTGGCGGTAGTTAAAGTCCATAAAGCTCATGCCGCCTATTTTAGTTTCGGTGTTTTCAAACCTGCCTGCCCTGCCACGGTAGACCTTCTCCTCCTGCTCCTCTTCGCCGTCGGAAAAGAGCCGCCTGTAAACAAAGGTCACGCTGTCCTCCGTCACCTCGGTTATCTTGAAGCTGCGGGTGAATATCTCGTCACAGTCCCAGGGGTCGTATTCGAGTATCTGCATATCGTTGTAGGTAAACTCCCCCATCTTTGCGACAAAGCGGCAGACAACGTGGTGGAAGTAGCCGTATTTCTTGCACTCATCAACTATCGTCAGCACGGGTATGCCCTCAGCCTCCTCGTAAGCGAGCCTGCCGTCAATATAGCGCTGGGCTATCACACTGCCGTTTTTGCAGATATAGTGCCCCTCGCCGTCTCTCTTGCCGCTTTTGAACACGCCACGGTATTTATCGCCGCTTTTGTATGTAAACACGCCCGAGCCGTTTATCTCGCCTTGCTTCCACTCGCCCTCGTAGCTTGTGCCGTCACGGTAGCTCACCTCGCCGTAGCCCTCGGGTATGTCATTTCTGAAATTGCCCACATACTTGTCGCCCTCGGCGGTCTGGTATGTGCCTGCGCCGAAGCGTATGCCGTTTCTGAAATCGCCCTCGTAGACCGAGCCGTTATTATACTGCATAACGCCTTTTCCGTGGGCAAGGAAATGCCTGTTGACCTCGCCCTTATAAAAGTCACCGTTTTTATACTGTATGGTTCTTAGTATCATTCCCTGCACCCCCCCTGGTCAGGCGTTAAGCCCCGCTGCTATTTGCCAAAGCCGAGCTTCTTGTTTGATTCTATCTTTTCTGAGAATTCCTTTTCCGAGCTTGCTGCAACAAAGTCTTCCTTTGTGAGCACTATATCCTCCCTGCCCGCAAGCGAGCAGCGCAATGCACCCTTTGACCATGTTCTCTCATAGAGGTTTCTTGAAAAACGTGCGTTTGCAAATTCCTTTGACTCAACATACCCGTCTGAGAGCGAGAGGAAGTAGCTCTTTGCCTGCTCCTCCAGCTCAGGCTCATAGTCAAAGTGCTTTTTCACCATCTGCATGAATATCTCAAAGAGCTGCTCCTTGGTGTAGCTCTTAAATTCCAGAAGATAAGGCATTCTGCTGCGAAGACCCGGGTTTACCTTCATCAGGCTCTCCATTTCTTCAGAATAGCCTGCCATTACCACCAGCATATCGTCACGGTGGTTCTCCATTTCGGCAACTAAGGTCGCAAGCGCCTCCTTGCCGAAGTTAGCGCCGTTGTACTTGCCCTCATCAAGGGCATAGGCTTCATCTATAAACAGAACAGAACCGTAGGCATCACGGCATATCGACGCAGTCTTTACCGCCGTCTGCCCCTCGTATTCAGCAACAAGGTCACGTGCACCGTATTCAAAGAAGCCGCCTTTTCTGAGCACACCTTCTTCACGCAGTATCTGCCCGATTATGCGTGCAACGGTAGTCTTACCCGTGCCGGGTGCGCCTGTAAAGCGCATATGTATGCAGGGGCGGTCGAGCTTTTCGTTTGTGATAGACACCTTGACCTGTGCTACTATCTCCTTTACACGCCCTGTTATCTCCTCCATGCCTATAAGCTCTGCCATAGCCTCATAGCCGGTGGCTTTGCTCTTTTTCTCGGGCAGGAAGCCTTTAAGGTCATCAGGCTCTACCGTGCTGTCATCATACTCCTCGCCGTTATAAGCCTTGCCTGCTGCAAAGCGTGATTTGTGGAGTATCAGCTCCTGCGCTATCTTTGCGGCTGTCTTGAAGCCGTAAAAGCGCCCGTCCATCTTCTCACGGTTTATCTTATCTGTTACTGTTTCAAATATCTCAACGCTCGGGGTAAAGCCCCTGTCGCTCAGGATATTCCATACAGTTTCCATAAGCACGCTGTCATGCAGAGGCGGTATCTTCACAACACGCAGCAGCATCATATCAGAGAGAATGCCCGCTGTCTCGTCAAGCACCTTCTTTTCAAGGAAAGGTATGCGGAAAGCAAAGACGTAGCTGTCCTGATAAGGTTCGAGCCGCCTTAAAAACGTCCTCAGCTCGTCCTGCTTCTTGCCGTCAAGAAAGTATGATATATCAAGCCCTATGATGTTATACTGGTTCGATTCACTATCGCCCCTGAGTGTGTCTATAACATCATCAGGCGATGCGCAGCCGTCCTTATCCTCCTCGCCGAGCTTCATTTCTATGTAATATGCACGGCTGTCATACTGCTCCTCGGGGTATATCTTCTTTTTATGCAGATAGTCGCCCAATGAAATAAAAAGCGTTGTGAACCCGCAGCCGCCGTCGGCAGCTATAAGGTAATTCTGCTTTCTCAGCACATCAAGTGCCGAGTGCTTTGCAAGCATAGGTATGGTGTCGTTAAGCTCTGTCACAAGGCTTATATACTCATCAGCGCCGTAGGTGTTATTGTATACAGTCTTGATTATATCGTTTATTACCTCGTCATCGTCAAGTTCGCTTACGAATATACGGCTTATGCCGCCCTCGTCACCCAGAGCCGTTTTCCAAGCATCACGCAAAAGCCCCTCGCAGGCAGCCTTGTTATCGGCAGTGAGGGTAAAGCTCGTGAACGTGAAGCGGTACATTAGCCTTTCAGCCTCGCACTCAGCGGGCAGGGCATCAAGTATCTTCTTGCTGAAATCGCCAAGCTGCTGCATATTCGCCGATGCAAAGTCATATGTCACAGATAGTCTTGCTATATACTTTCCCATAGTCCTTCTCCCTTACACAACGAGCCTGTTCTTGCCGCTGTTTTTGCCCTCATAGAGCTTTTCGTCTATTCTGTGTATCCACTCATCGGCGGTCTCGCCGTTCTCTCTCGGTGCCATGCCTGCTGTCACCGTCACAGCTATGCTGCTGCCCTCAGAGATAACGGGCGTTGCCGCTATATCTTCAAGCATCTTATCAAACATAGCCTGTGCGCTCTGCTCATCGTCGGTGCGGCAGAGTATCAGGAACTCCTCACCGCCCCATCTGGCTATATCGCAGCCGGTGCAGGCATTCTGCATCTTCCCGCTTATGACTCTTAGCACCTCATCTCCGGCGTTGTGACCGTAGGTGTCGTTTATC
>JAFYET010000322.1 GCA_017544125.1 Ruminococcus sp.
CTTCTTTGCAAGCTTTACAACGTCCTCCCAGGTCTTTGCCTTATCGAACATAAAGCCAAAGTCATCTCTTTCCTCGTATATCTTTCTGCTCAGTTCATCACGTTCCTGATATTTTTTCTCAAGCTCTGCCTTATATTCCTTCATCAGTATCTTGCCGTATACTTTTATCTTTTCATCAGGCTCCATAGCATTCCATTTGTCGCTTTTAAAGCCTTTGGGCACATTTTTGTTGAGTCGGGTCATATAACGGCCGCCCCCTACATCATTGCTGTGACCAAAGTGTTTTCTGCCAAGCTCGATCTCTATCTCTTCCTTTGTTCTGGTATCAGGTTTTTTCCACAAAGTCTTTGTGGCGATTATACCAGCAGTATTGCGCTTTATCTCAGCCTTGAATTCCTCAAACTCCTTTTCATTTGCAGGGGGCTTGCCATAAATGATCTCCTTGATATCGTCCTGGAATTTTGTAATGCTTCCGGGCGTAAGATTTGTCTTAAGATCGTCAGTCTGAATTCTATAGGTATTGTCCATAGTCTTGTCATAATCGTTCAAAAGATCGTTAGGATCCATCAGATCGGTCTCAAGGCGGTTTTCATTCTTTTCCTTTATGAATATATCGATCGTTTCCTCATCGATCTGATCGTAGTATTTATCATCAAACTCTTTTTGGTTAAATTTCGCATCGCCGCCCTTATCCGTGATATACTGTGCGAGAGCGAGCATAGTCCTTACGCTGTTTTTGTCAAAGCTGTGACCGATGAACTTTCTCTTTGCATTCTCATAATAAACATCACCGGCAGAGCCCTTGCTGAACTTACTCAGCTTTTTATCAAAGTGCTTTATTTTTTGGCTCTTTAGTGCAAACGCCGTTTCCAGCTTCTGAGGGTCCTTTAACAGCTCAAACCTCTTATCCCTTGGCATACTCATCATTGCATTGACAGTCGCCTTGAATTCGGGGGAGTTTGTTATCCTTTTCTTTTCCTCCTTGAAACGCTCCGTGTTGTCCTTTACAGGCTCATCACCGTGCTCATTTGCTATAGTTATCCATGTGAGCATATCAGCAGCCATGTTCCGAGTATAAAGTGTCTTATCGTTGATATTGTATTTACTCTCATCTAAACTCGGGTCAATACCCTCGGCTATGTCGGCTATTTTATCATTTACGGTTTTATTTGCCTCAAGTGTTTTTTTATTGAGCACCGCTATCCTTGCCTGTGCTATATCGGATATGGCCTTATTTGCCATAAATCTTGCCTGCCCCATTTTAGTTTCCGGCAGCCAGTCGGGAGAGGTGGTATCGCCCGAGCCCTTTTCACGCTTTAAGCGCATATAGTTGTCAGCAGCATTCTTAAGGGCAGTTACCATATCAAGCTCACTCTTGCCGGCAAACTTAGGATTTGTGGGGTCTGCAAGGAATGCCTTGTAATCTGCAAGGGCAGTCTTTGTCGCCTTAAGCTCGGTCGATGAAGTGCCCACACCAAAGCCAAGCCCTGTCCTGTGCTTGGCGCTAAGACCTGCCGATACGCTGTCAAGCATGGACAAGGTATGATCCTGCTGCGTTTTAAGTATAAGCTTTTCCGAAGCGGTGAGGTTTTCACCGGGCGCTGCGGGGTGCAGGTCATTAAGGGTATTTTCCATGCCGAGTTCCTTGACATAAGGCTCAATATCGATATTTGCACCGTACATGGCATTAAATATCGCAAGTGACTCGATAAATATCTTTTTACCGTCCCGTCCATTTCTATTAAACGGTGAATTTTTGCTCAAAACGGCATTATCAACGAAATTCTTCAGATACTCAGGCTTTGACAGAGTATTGAACATCTCGTTAAGGGTTATTGTGTTTAATGTCTGGATCTTATTGTTCTCATCTATATCCTTTTCTGTGAACTGACCTATCTGTTCCTTGTCACCCATGCTGGTGAATGCTGAGACCGACAGCTTTTTTTCTGCGATCACGGCATTGTAGTTCATTCTTTTATCCTTTGACTTAGCATTCGCAACAGCAATGGCGCTGATCATATACATACCCTCGCCAAAGGCTCTGAGTGTACTTAGCTGCTCCTGCGAAAGCCCGTTATTGTTCGTTTCCTTCAAAAACTGTTCGTAAGGTTTATTTGGCATTGTTGATTCCTCCTAGGTGTTATTTTCCCTTTTCTGTAAGTAATACCCCTCTCCGCCGAAAATGGGTGCAAAAACTTTTATAAATTATTCCACAGATATTACAAAACGGGAATGGCATTTCTCCGCCATTCCCGTTTTTCATATATTCTATAGGCTTACAACGCTTTGGGCTGTACTTGCTTCTGCGGCTCGGGCCTGATCTTCTGCGCCATGCTCTTGGCATCCTCCTCTGCCGCACGCTTTTTATTTCCTATAAACTTATCCATAAGCTTTGCGGGGGCTTTGCTGTCGCTCATAAAGCTTATAACGTCCTTCTTGTCGATGTTGCCGATGGATTTGATAAATTCCTCATCCTTTGCAAGAATCTTGACCTGAGATACATAATCATCAAATCCTACCTTTTCGTTATCCTCGGGCTTTACTGTGCTCTGGAACGCAAGGGCTGCGTATGCTTCCCTTACATCGGTCATTTCCTCCTCGTCAAGCTCGCCCAGATCTTCACCGCTGTGTATTACCTCTATCAGCGTTTCAAGCCCTCTCTTGGCTGTCTGCGCCGCCTGTATATTAAGGCTTACGGGCTGTTCATCGAAGTATTCCGCATTGGGGTCGTTGTCAGCATCTATTACCTCGTCAAGAGCCCCGATCATCTGCTCTGCCGATGTCTTTGCTATGTACTTTTTCTGACTTCTTTCAAGGCTTAGCTTTGTCATTTCATCAATAGAGCGGTGTGTAACGGTCATTACGGTGTCAAGGTCATATTCACTTGCAATTGAAAGGAGCTTTTCTCTTGTAAGCTCACCCACAGTTCCCTTTAGCACGTTTTCAAAAACGGAGTCCTTGGAATAGCTGTTTATATCCCCTTGATATGAGGCACTGTTTAGCTCATCCTCATGCCCCTCATACAGACCCATTTTGTAGTAGCCTACCTTTGTCATAGCCTCAACAGCAGCCTTTTTTTCTTCATCGGTAAGCTCGCCGTTGCCGTTTGCAAGGTCTGAAAGAGTGCTGAAGCCATCGGCAGCGCCCTTTGCGGCTATCCTTCTGTTGTTATCTGGCTGCTGATCCGCAGCATCCTCCAAAGCGCTGTTCTTATGCGCGGTTATCTTGTTTTTCATCTCGATATGCATCTTTTCGGATTCGGCACTTGTAATGCTGAAATCATATGATGCTATCTGATCGTCAAGGGCAGCTATGAGGGTGTTTAAAGCGTTGCTCGAATCGTTCATAGCTTTAAGACGCTTTGTGCCCTTTGCATCGAGCCTGTTCTTTTTTGCCTTTTCACGGTTCTTGCGCTGTGCATAGGCATCTACCTTTTTGCGGGCCTCGATCGCCTGTAAGCGAAGCGCCTCGGCAGCGCTCTTAAGGTCCTTGTCACTAAGGCTGCCCTTTGTTGCGGTTTCCTTAAATACCTTTGAGACCATTGAAAGCTGCTTTAGTGCTTCCTCTGCCTGGTTATAGTCATCGCCGCCCATGCGTACATTCTGCTGTGCCTCGCCGCAGGCAGCTATGCAGAGATCAAGCTCACCTATGGTCTTTGCGAATGCCGTATTGCGGGAAGCCATGTTCATGCGGTACTTATCGTATTTCCTTGCCTTTATGGCAGCATCTATCCTTGCAAGCTGCTTCTGCTCGGCTTCTATCGTCTTGGATATGGCGCAGGAGGGCAGCTTTTTGGCAAGCTTTTCCAACTTAGGAAGGTGTTCATCTCTGAGGTCTATTATTGTTGCGTCAACAAATTCGTCATGCTCGGTGAACTGAAAAGAATCAGGATCATAGATCTCATCTATCCTTTTTGAATGGGCATCTGCTTTATCTAAGGTATCCTTGACAGCCTTAACTACTTTGTCAGGATTTATCTCATTTGTCTTTAATACCCTGACCTTGTCTTCCTCAAGTTGTAAGCGTACCTCGAATTTATCAGTTCCCAGCCTTGTCAGATTCCTGAGCGAGCTTCTGAAGGCTTTATATATCTGATTATCCTTGATCCTATCTATATTGCCGGATCCTTTTATATCATCAAGGTGATCATTTGCCTGGGTAACAAGCTCTCCTGTAAGGCGCTGGAATTCCTTTGCGTTATTAAGCGTTTCGAGATGCTTCTGCCTTATCTCATCGAGCTGCTCTGCAGTCTTTGCTTTCATGATCTCGTCAAGCTCGTTTGGCAATTTATAGAATATCGGCTTATCGGGGGAATACTCGTAATCCTCTTCAACTTTAAACTTATACGAGGCAGTCGCCGGCTGAGGGTTATCACCGAACATTTTATGAAACTGACGTATTTCATCAGCCGTCACTTCTGTGTGCTGCTTGTATATATCGCCTACAAACGGCACATCCAGAATATCCCTGTTAATGAGGATGATTTTATCTGAAAATTTCTCGTATTCAGGTGTTTTTACTTCATCACTCCATTTCTGGCCGGAGTTTTCAAGAATTGATTTAAGACCTCCATTGAGCTGGTTTGCCCATGCCAGTTTTTTACCCTCTTCTGTCTTGCAAAGCGCCATATCATGTGCGAGAGCATCGGAAAAACCGGGATCGTCCATAATATTTGCCTCTTGTATCTCGCCGTCAGCCACACGCTGTTTCCATTCTTTATACTTCTTGCCTGTTTCTATTACCGCATTTGAGCGTATTCTGGCAAGCTCCTCCGAGAGCTTATAGACGATCTGCTTTTTGGCAGGGTCTATCTCACCCTCTGGTGTAAGCTCGGCAAGATGCTTGTAAAATGCCTCAACAGTATCTCCTATACTATCGGCTTCCTCGTTGTTGCGACCCTCCAGAACGGGCAGCTTTGAGTAATTATTGATAAGCAGCTCTGCAAGCTCGGGTGTTTTGCCCTCGTTTGCAAGCGTTATATATCTTTGCAGCATTTCCTGATTTACAGCCATGATAAATACCTCCGTCATTTATGTTTTTTTGCCTTCATACATAATACCCCCGTGCCGCCCGAATGGGTGCATAGAATTAAAAAATAAGGCAACACAGTACGTATATCGTACTGTATTGCCTTAATGAGCATTTATCTTTTATTTGAGCTTGGGCTGAACAGGTGCTTTATCCATCTGAAGATCATTAGCCTTCTTCTCCCTGATCTTTTCCAATGCCTTTTCCTTGCCGACCTTGATATGTGCCTCACCGAGCTTAGCCATAAGCCCCTTGCCGTTCTTGACTGTTGCGGCATTTATCAAATCATCAACAGAGTTATCCTGCATCATGCGCTGGAAATCGTCACGCTCTATGATAGTTTTCATATGTGTCTGTACATCCATACTAAACAAGCTGGAATTGTCGATCTCCTTGATCTGCCCGTTCTTTAAAGCTGATTCGTATTTGTTATTGACTGTCTTTATAGCAATTATCTTTGCAAGATTCTGAGCGACCTGCTGCTTTGCTACAAATTCCTCCATTGGTGACGGCTTATCGTTGGTTATAGGCATAGGTCTGTGCTTTTTTAGTTCTTCCACGGTCTCTTTGTACTTGTTATCAAAGTCTTTTTTATTATTAATGCTTTC
>JAFYET010000323.1 GCA_017544125.1 Ruminococcus sp.
ACAACCACCGCTCGAACGCTGTCAGCTAAGGGGAAATCTCTCGCTTGCCCGACGCTACGCTCGGGGGCTTTCCCGTCGCCCCCGAACCCCTTCGGAAAAGCCCCCTGACTGCACATTTAAAAATCAATACGCCCGACACCGCCGATTAAAACCCTGCCTTAATCAAAGTGCTTCATCGGCGGTATTTGCCCCGTGCGGCCGAGCACCAAATCCCAATTTATCCTGCTATACATATATGTAATGACAAGATAACTTAATCTCCAACCCCCACACAAAAAGAGGCAAGACCATAACGTCTTGCCTCTTGAAAGCTGTTATTTATATGCTGCTCAGATCTTAACTGTCCAGCCGAAGGTGTCCTCGATCTTGCCCCACTGAATGCCTGTCATTGTGTCGTAAAGCATCTGGGAGATAGGCCCTATCTTGTTGTCGTTGATAGTCATTACCTTGTCGCCCCACTTTAAGTGACCAACAGGTGAGATAACTGCGGCTGTGCCTGTGCCGAATACCTCGTCGAGCTTGCCTGCATCGTAAGCGTCGGCTACTTCCTGAATGGTTATTCTTCTCTCGGTAGCCTTGATGCCCTTGGACTTGCATACCTCAAGTGCGCTCTTTCTTGTGATGCCGGGGAGAACAGAGCCTGTGAGCTCAGGTGTTATTACCTCGCCGTCGATAACAAAGAAGATGTTCATAGAGCCAACTTCCTCGATATACTTCTGCTCAACACCGTCAAGCCAGAGAACCTGCTCGTAATCCTGCTCGTGAGCCTCGTCCTGACCCTTAAGGGAGATAGCGTAGTTAGCAGCTGTCTTGGCAAAGCCTGTACCGCCTCTTACTGCTCTTACATACTTCTGCTCAACATAGATCTTAACAGGGTCAAGACCTGTGGAGTAGTAAGGACCCGAGGGAGAGAGGATTATAAGGAAGAGATAGTGATCTGCGGGCTTAACACCTACATAGGGGTCAGTAGCGAAGATGAAGGGTCTTATGTAGAGTGAAGCGCCGTCTGTGTGAGGAACCCAGTCCTTCTCGATCTCAATGAGCTTCTTTGTAGCCTCTACCATAAACTCCTCGTCGATAGCGGGTATTACCATACGAGCGGCAGATACGTTCATTCTCTTATAGTTCTCATCGGGTCTGAAAAGCTGAACTGTGCCGTCAGCTGTTCTGTAAGCCTTCAAGCCCTCGAATATCTCCTGACCGTAGTGCAGGCACATAGAAGCAGGGGAAAGGCTTATCTCGCCGTAGGGAACTATCCTTGCGTCATGCCAGCCCTGACCTGCGTCATAATTCATTGCAAACATATGGTCTGTAAAGATATGACCGAAGCCGAGCTTTGACTCATCGGTAGGCTTAGCCTTGGGGTTTTTTGTCTGTTCAAACCTTATTTCCATTGTTTTATCCTTCTTTCAAAAAATAGTCTACCTTAATTATAATACTTTTTTCAGTGAATTTCAAGCCCTTTTTTGCGAAAAATGAATTTTTTGAAAGAAAATCTTTCAAAACAGCCCCTCAAAGCCTGCCCCACACCACCCCGAATGAAAGAATAGT
This sequence comes from Ruminococcus sp., assembly GCA_017544125.1. Lineage (GTDB taxonomy): Bacteria > Bacillota > Clostridia > Oscillospirales > Ruminococcaceae > NK3A76. The sequence continues at coordinate 1,552 of JAFYET010000323.1, forward strand.
GACATAAAAATGCAAAACAGCAGCAATGAAGGGGGGATAAAACACTGCTGCTGTTTTGGTATATATGGATGAAGAAAATAATATGTGGTCGGGACGATTGAAATAAACATAGACATTAGCTGCAAGCCGTCGAAATTATTAAGGCTGTCCCTTTGCCTGAATATATAATACCCTGCCGGTGTGACAGCAGTGTGACAGGGACGGGAAAAATATATAAAAATATTGACATTCCGTGTGAAATATAGTATAATGCTTTTAATACATTCAAGGCAAGGTACAAGGAGGGCTGCGTATGGGTATGTGGATAGCGATTCTTATAGTAGCGATAGCCATGCTGGGCGTGGGGGTAGCTTATATGACAGTCTGCTTTTCACGGTTTTCACTGATAAAGAAACTGGCGGGCGACAGCAAAGCAAAAGGGAGAATTTTTGGGCTGTTATGCGTAGTGGTGCTCGGGGCTGCACTTTGCCTGACCATGAGCCTTGTCAATGCCGTAATAGTTATCGTAAACCTTATGCTGTTCTTTATAATTGCAAATATCATAGCATTTGCGGTGAGAAAAGCACTAAAAAAGGAGCGCAGGCTATACATAGAGGGGGCGCTGGCACTGATCGCTTGCGGGGTGTATCTCTGCGTGGGGTATTATCTTGCAAACGGCGTGTGGGAGAAAAATTACACACTTAAAACAAGCAAAAGCACAGGTGATATTCGCATAATACAGCTTGCCGACTCGCACATCGGCACTACCTTTGACGGCGAGGGGCTCAACAAATACATTGACGAAATGAACGAAAAGCACCCCGACGCTGTGGTGATAACCGGCGATTTCGTTGACGACGGCACCATGAAGCAGGATATGGTAGATGCCTGCAAGGCACTGGGCAGGCTTGAAACAAAATATGGCGTATATTTTTGCTACGGCAACCACGACAAGGGCTATTACAGCAACGAGCGCAGAGGTTACAGCAAGGACGACCTGGAAGCCGAGCTTGAAAAGAACGGTGTCACAGTTCTCGAAGATGAGACCGTTTTATTGGACAACAGATTTTACATCATAGGGCGTGCCGACAAATCCGAGGAGCTTGAAAACAGAAACGGCAGCCGAAAGAGCATATCAGAGCTTATGCAGGGGCTTGAAAGCGACAAATACACTGTCGTTCTTGACCACCAGCCAAACGACTACACCGCCGAAGCTGAGGCAGGGGCTGACCTGGTGCTTTCGGGGCACACCCACGGCGGGCAGATGCTGCCCATAAACCGCATCGGCGAGCTGATAGGCGCTAACGACTTCACATACGGATATAAGCGCATTAACGGCACCGATTTTATAGTTACATCGGGCATATCGGATTGGGAGATCGCTTTCAAGACGGGCTGCCGCTCGGAGTATGTGGTAATTGACATAAAGGCTTAAACAACACCCCCGCCAAGAGAGATGATAAAGCATCATTTCTTTGGCGGGGGCGCTTTTTATCCGAGAGCCACATCAAGTATCATCATAGCGGCAAAGCCCGCTGAGAATGACAGCTTGCCCGAAGCACCGCTCTCCCCTGCTGACATTTCGGGTATAAGCTCCTGTGCTACCACATACATCATAGCCCCAGCCGCAAAGCTCAGAAAGCAGGGCATTGCAGGAATTATCAGCGATGCTGCAAGTATAGTGAGCACCGCCCCCGCAGGCTCGGCAGCGCCCGAGAGCACGCCTGCTAAAAACGCCCTGCCCCTGCCCATTCCCTCGGCTTTAAGGGGCATTGAGATTATGGCACCCTCGGGGAAGTTCTGCACAGCTATGCCCAGTGCCAGAGCAAACGCACCTGCCGCCGTCACCCCCTCGCCGCCATAAAGCAGCCCTGCATAGACCGCACCCACCGCCATGCCCTCGGGTATGTTATGAAGCGTTACCGCAAGCATGAGCATGGTGTTTTTTGAAAGCCCCTGCCCGGTGCTCATATGCGGTATAAGCATATCTATAATAAGCATAAGCAGCACCCCCGCCCCGAACCCCGCCGCAGGCACAAATAGCAGGCGGCTTTGCTCTATTGCGGGCAAAAGCAGGCTCCAAACACTTGCGGCGGTCATAACGCCTGCCGCAAAGCCTGCAAGTATACGCTGTGCGGTAACACCGAGGGCATCTTTCATCACAAACACGCACCCCGCCCCGAGTGCCGTGCCAATAAACGGCACCGATATGCCTTTTATCAGTTCAAACATAGTTCTCTCCTTGATTCAGTTCTGAGATATACTATGCTTTGATGCTGATATGTGATAAAGGCGGCGCTGCTTTACATTTTGCGCCGTGTATGGTATAATATCACCGGGGTGATAGAATGAATGCAGAGATTGACATAACGGGAATAACCCTCACCACAGGCAGGCTTACCCTGCGCCCCTGGCGCAAGAGCGATATTGATGATTTTTACGAATACGCTTCTGTCGAGGGCGTGGGCGAAATGGCAGGCTGGGCGCACCACCGCTCAAAGGACGAGACACAGGCTATACTTGATATGTTCATCGAGGGCAGAAAGACCTTTGCCATAGAGCACGAGGGCAAGGTAATAGGCTCACTGGGGATTGAGATGTATGACGAGAGGCTGCTGCCGCAGCTTTCTGACAAACAGGGCAGAGAGCTGGGCTTTGTGCTTTCAAAGGCATACTGGGGCAGAGGGCTGACCCCCGAGGCGGTGAATGAGGTCATTCGCTGGCTGTTTGATGAGCAGGGGCTTGATTTTATAGTGTGCAGGCATTTTGCCGACAACGCACAGTCAAAGCGGGTACAGCAAAAGTGCGGGTTTAAGTTTATAAAATACAGCAAATACAAGACCACCTACGGCGAGGTCAAGACCGACCATGTAAACCTGCTTTTAAAAAGCGAATACACAAAAAAATCCGAAGAAGCGTGAAGCCTCTTCGGATAGATTTTTATTCAACGGAAATTATGTAGTAGTAAACGGGCTGACCGCCGTTTATAAGGTTTACATCAAGGCTGCCGTACTTGTTTCTCACCTGGTCGGCAAGTGCTTCGGCGGCTTCCTCGGTGACATCTGCGCCGTAGATTATAGTGCAGAATGAGCTGTCGCCCTTGACGAGCTTCTTAGTCAGCTTATATGCGCCCTTGGCAAGGTCTTTCTCAACGAATGAGAGCCTGCCGTTATCCATACACAGTATCTCGCCTTTCTTGATGTTGTGACCCTCATAGTCGCTGTCACGGGCTGCAAAGGTGATCGTGCCTGTTGACACGCCCTCGAGAGCGGCTGTCATATTCGATATATTCGACTTGGTATCAGAATCGGGGTCGAATGCCAGCATAGCCGATATGCCCTGGGGTATGGTGCGTGTCTGGAGGACAGTTACCTTTCTGTCATCGCACAGCTTCATAGCCTGCTCTGCTGCCATGATGATATTCTTGTTATTGGGCAGCACGAACACGTTCTTTGCGGGGCAGGCAAGTATTGCCTTCAGTATATCATCCGTCGAGGGGTTCATTGTCTGACCGCCCTTGACTATACAATCAGCGCCCAAGTCTGCAAACATATTCTCTATGCCCTTGCCCGCAGCAACTGTTACAAATCCGAATTTCTTATCGGGCTTTACAGGCTTGAACTCGGGGGTATCAGCCTGCTTTTTGGCGTTTTCGTGCTGCAGCTTCATATTCTCGATCTTCGGCAGATTGATATGACCGAATTCGAGACCCTTCTGTATAGCAAGGCCGGGGTCGTTGGTATGAACGTGTACCTTGATTATCTCATCATCGTCAACAACTACGACACAATCGCCTATCGTCTCTAAATAAGCACGCAGCTTTGAGGGGTCAGCGCAGTCTTTTTTCTTTGTGATGAGCATCTCTGTGCAGTATG